>DASTBN010000337.1:0-9142 GCA_035712045.1 Pseudonocardiaceae bacterium | reverse complement strand
CGCCGCCGCCGGACTCCCAGCTGACAAAATCCAACTGATCGCCAACACCGTGGGGCCGGACGACTTTAAATAGCACCATCAAGGTATGCCTCGATGCCCACCAGTCAGTCATACCGCAGGCCATCAAGGCCGGGCTCCGCTCACAGGGCAGTGGATAACGCCTCCGCTGTCGATGAGGTAAGCGCCAGGTAGTCAATCTGCGACATGCTGGGACCGGAGGAGATCGACAGCTGCTGGGCAAGTGGTTGGCGTTCCTGCTCGACCCATCCCCGGGCGAGCGATCAGACAGCGGGTACCGACTGGGCGGACCGTGATCTCAGGTCCCTCGACCAGCACAGGGTGGTCGTTGCTGAAGGTAGGTCCACCACGGTCCGTCACCTGCGGCTTGTCATAGGCAACCACCCTAGGCCGGAGGAATGTTCTGATTGAGCCGGAACATGTTCGTCGGATCGTAGGTCCGTTTCACTGCCCGCAGGCGTCGGAACTTGTCCTCACCGTAGGCGGCTTTGACCCGGTCAATCCCCTCATTACCCAGGAAGTTGGTGTAGGCACCACCGTGGGTGAACGGCAACGCGGCCTCCCACAACTCACGGGTGTGAGCGATGTGCAGGTCCGTCTCGGCCTGGTCACGCCATCGGGTGTTGATATTCAGGAGGAACGGCGCGTCACGGTGCCCGTAGGCGGCATCGTTCTCCCCGACGCGCGCGACCGCGCCGCCCAGTTGAACGATCTTGAAATCCGAGAGCGGAGAGGTGTGACGCACCGCGAAGTCGGCGAACACATCGAGGCAGGCGTCAGGTAACCCGGCGAGATACTCCGCCTTCCAGTAATTCTCGAAGCCCGGAGCCCACGAGGCGTCGAACATCGCGTTGAACGCCGGATACGGCTTCGGGCCCATCGAGTCTGCCACCGGGGGGCCGAAAGCTCGCAGCGGCGCGAGTACCCGCTGCCCCTCCTCGACCGGCCCCGCGTAACAGGCAGCGACGGCCACTATTGGCTTGCCATGCAATTCCCTCGACAAGAACGGCGCCGGTGGCGCGATGCGGCAGATCGCGATTATCCCGAGTTCGTCGGGCGCTTCGGCAGCGAACCCGCAGAAGAACCCGAGCACTTCCCTGGCTTCCTCAGCCGCCCAGGCGACCAGCCCGCTGAACACCTGCGGACCGACCGGGTGAAGCTCGAACTCGAAGGACGTCACGACACCAAAGTTGCCGCCACCGCCCCGCAACGCCCACAGCAGCTCGGCGTTCTCGTGCTCACTGGCACGGACCAGCTCACCGCTCGCGGTAACGAGGTCGGCGCAGCGCAGGTTGTCACAGGCAAGGCCGAGCGTGCGCTGTAACCATCCGATTCCGCCGCCAAGGGTGAATCCCGATATCCCGGTCGCGGACATCACTCCGCCAGTGAGGGCAAGCCCAAACGCTTGTGTCTCCCCGTCAAGTTCCGCCCACACCAGACCCGGCTCGGCCCGCGCGGTCCGGGCCTGCGGATCCACGCGTGCCGACTTCATCGGTGAGAGGTCCAGAACCACTCCCTCATCGCAGGTACCGAACCCCGCGACGTTATGTCCGCCGCCACGAACGGCCAGCGGAAGCTGCAGCTCACCTGCCAGACGAATCCCGTCCCTCACATCAGCGACGCCCAAACACCGCAAGACAAGCCCTGGTCGACGATCGATCGAGCCGTTCCACACCTTGCGGACGTCGTCATAAGTCTCATCCCCGGGAAGCACGATCTGCCCCCGAAATCCCGGGAGCAGTTCGTGCACGGTTGTGGCATCCAGCTCTTTGTGCTGAGCAACCTTGCCCATGGCTACTCCTTCGTTCCCGCCCATGGCGCGATACCGCAAGCCGGGCGAAACAGCTCGTTAATGCCGCGATACTTCAACAGCTCGCAGCGTGACCGGATGTTCGATGCTATCCAGCGACGAGCAAGCTACGCGCCATCGCAGCCGAGCATCCCACCTTCGACGTCCTGCCAGTGACCTGACCGCCCGGTCCCCCCGGTCCGCCGTGTTCGTCCTGTGATCATCGTTATGGTCGTTTGGTTCGCCGCTGGTGTGATGGCCGGGATCATGTTGGCCGGTGTTGGTGGAGTTTGGCGCGGATCTGGTGGATATCGGGGAAGCCGCAGCTTGGGCCGAGGAGGTTGCCCAGGTTTTCGAGGATTGGCAGGGCGCGCCGCCATGCCTCACGCGCTGCGGCGTGATCGCCGGTAGCGTGGTAGGCGTCGGCGAGGCGGGCGACCAGGTTAGCTTCGTGGCGGTCGGCGACCAGGCTGCGGAACAAGCACGCCTGGCCATCGAAGCTGAGCGGGATTCGCCCCGGAGGCACCCAAGAAACCACGCACCGCCTCGGCGGGCGTCATCGCCGGCCCCCTCGGATCAAACCCCCGCAAGTTCACATATAGTCGACCGCCGGGAAAGCGGTCGGCTACTTGATGCGCCCAAAGCACCGCCAGCGCGGTCTTCCCGATCCCGGCCGTTCCGTCGATCGCCGAGATGACGAGCGTGCCGCCGAGCCCGGCGGCTTCTTCCATCAGACTCGTCAACCTATTCAGCTCAGCCACCCGCCCCGCGAAATGTGACATTACGACCGGAAGCCGCCGCAGCACCGATAGGCCAGGCTCTGCCTGCCGGACCGGCGGATCGAGGGACGGGTGAGGGTGATCCGGCAGGCAGATCCAGCCCCGGGGTACGGATCTCCTTCACCGTCACCCAGACCCGGCGATAGGTGGCCGGATCGCTGCCGGTGCTGTGCCAGACGACCTCATCGAAGAACCAGGACGAGACGATCAGCGCCAGCACGCCAGCCGACTCAGCGAGTGCCGCCTTG
The DNA here is from genome assembly GCA_035712045.1 of Pseudonocardiaceae bacterium. Lineage (GTDB taxonomy): Bacteria > Actinomycetota > Actinomycetes > Mycobacteriales > Pseudonocardiaceae. The sequence continues at coordinate 6,308 of DASTBN010000337.1, read as the reverse complement.
AGCGGGTGTGCCTCCACTAGCCGGAACGCCAGGGTGATCACCGCCGCTGTGACACCATGACCGTCATAATCGATCTCACCCGCGTGCAGCGCCGCCCGCAGCCGGATCCGCTCCTCGGCACGGTGCGCGCGGTTATGTTCGTGTAACGCCTCGACCAGCGCACACGGCAGTAAGCCAACGAACAGACCTTCAGGAACCTCCGGCGGAGCCAAGACGAACACGCCATCACCACGATCCTCGTGGTGACAGCGTCCCCAGGAGATACCCGCCGCGCCAAAAGCGCTCTCCACCGCCCGGTACAGGCCAGTACGCACCACCACCTGGCGGACATTGGTCCGATGCCGATCACCGAACCCCTCCACATCCACGACGAGAATGGTGCGATGTACCGCCGGCCGGGGATGCGCCACCTGACCTCACGAGAGAAAGCAGGCAGCAGCAATTGTCCTTCGCCAAGCAGAATGCCCACCGTCAACACTCACGGCAAGCCACAAAGCCGGCCCACCAGGGCACCGCTCCAGAGCCCGGCGGGCATGAGAGCCGATCACCATGCCAGTGGCCGACCCTGCATAACGACCACCTTCATTGACCCAGTAAGCCGCCCCAGCCGTCACATGGAGCCCTAGGCCGGGAAGATCCGCACCCACATCGGCATGGTCAGACGTCCTCCCGCCCATACGGCGTGAGCGGGATGCGGATCACGACTCTTCCACAGACAGCGGCCAGAGACGGGACTCGCACACCGGAAAAGCATGAACGCCCAGGTCAGAGACTCCGGGCCGTGCTCAGTGGAGATACTCACCACTTACTCGCACTCGGCGCAAGCCGCTGACCTGCGACTTTGTCACACGGCGGGCTCTGGTTAGTCCTGTGGACCCCGGGTAGTCCCGGTCGGCGGGGCTTCCGGGTCGGCTGATGATTCTCGGTCTGGTGATCTTCTCGATCAGGTTCCTGGCCTGCAACGGCAGTTGCCGAACCACCCGGAGTCGCCTCGATCACCAGCACCGAGCAGGAAGGCTGGCATGCGTCTCCTCGTGACTGGAGCAGCCGGATTCATGGGCTCCCACTTCGTACGCACTGGGTGCGCGAGCACCAGACGACAGCTCGTCGCGCCGGACGCGCTGGCCTACGCAGGTACCGAGACCAACCTGGCCGACGTGCGCGGGCAGATCACCTTCGTGCACGCCGACATCGCCGACGCCGAGCAGGTGCTGTGCGACCACAGCGTCAACGTGATCGTCAACTTCGCCGCAGAGTCGCACAACAGCCTCGCGATCTTCGACCCCGGACGGTTCTTCCGCACCAACGCGCTAGGCACTCAAGCCCTCTTGGAGGCCGCCCGCCAGGTCGGTGTGGAACGCTTTCGCCACATTTCCACCTGCGGGGCCTACGGTGACCTCGCACTGGACGCCGAACAGGCCTTCACAGAACGGTCGCCATACCGGCCGAGCACACCGTAAAACGCCAACAAGGCAAGCGGCGACCACATGGTGCGCACCTAACTACGAGAGTTTGGCCTGCCGGTCACGATCACCAACTGTGCTAACAACTACGGCTCTCATCAGTTCCCGGAAAAGTGCTGCCGCTGTTCACCTGCGCCGCGCGGCGGATGAGCACCTGCTCGGTCAGCGATACGAGGACTTTCTTGACGTCCTCGCGGGACCGCGCGTCGCATTCGACGATGGGCGCTTGCTTGACACCGAGCGCTTCCCGCACCTCGGCGAGATCGAAGCGCGCGGCATCGTCGAAGAGGTTCACGGCGACCAGGAACGGCATTTCCCGGTCCTCGAAGTAGTCGAGGACCGGGTAGCAGTCGTCGATCCGCCGGGTGTCGACGAGGACGATCGCGCCCAGCGCCCCGTCGGCGAGGTCGTCCCAGAGGAAGTTGAACCGCTCCTGCCCCGGAGTGCCGAACAGGTACAGCACCAGCGAACGGTCGAGGGTGATGCGACCGAAGTCGAGCGCCACCGTGGTCGTGGTCTTGTTGGCCAACCCGCCGACGTTGTCTACACCGACCGACGCCTCGGTTATGGCCGCCTCGGTGACCAGCGGCTCGATCTCCGAGATGGCGCCGATCAGCGTGGTCTTCCCCACGCCGAACCCCCCACTGATGACGATCTTGGTCGAGGTGGGGTGAATCTGTTCAGAGTGCCCGGACAAGGTCCCTGATCCTCTCGATGACGTTAGTCGGAAGCTCGGTGGGTTCGGCGAACGAGACCAGGTTCGCCGCGGACAGGTCGGCGACCAGAACCCTCGCCACACCAATCGGTACCCCCACGCCTGCCGCGATCTCGGCGAGGGAAAACGGCGTCTGGCACAACTCGATGACCCGGCGCTTCTCGAAGCGAAGCGGCGCGGACAGCGCGGCGGGCCGGGCGTGCACCATCGTCTCCACCCGCAGCCCGTCCCGCAGCGGGTGCGTGCGGCCTTCGGTCACCATGAACGGCCGGACGAACTCATCCACGGTGGACCGCTCCCTCGCCGGTTCGACGACGCGATGTTTCGGCCCCGCGTGGAACCAGGGGTTCTGGCCTCCCGCCGGGGGTCTCCGCGGATCCGGTCCGGTCATTGCGGCAACGCCTCGCGCAGCTCGGTGATCAGCGTGGGGGTGAGGACGCCGCCGACCCGGTCCACGAGGGTGGCTATCTCGTAGCCGATGAGCCCGATGTCGCCATGGCTGTCGGCAAGCACCGCGATGCACCCTCCGGTGGCTATGGCGGACACGAGCAGGAACCCACCGCCCATCTCGATCATGATCAGCCGCAGTTCGTTGTAGCCGTAAGTCCGGGAGGCGCTGCGGGCCAGTCCGGTCAGGCCCGACACGAGCGCGGCGAGCCGGTCGGCGGAGGCGCGGTCGAGACCGGCGGACATCGCGATGAGCAGGCCGTCGGAGGAGACGGCCACAGCGTCGCGCACCCCGTCCGTGTCGCGCACGAAGTTGGCGATCAGCCAGTTCAACGTGTGCGGGCTACCGTGCAGTTCGGTGGTCACCGGTGGTTCTCCTCGGATACGGAAGCCGGAGCGGCCTGGGCTGTTGGTTGCTGCTCGCCCCGGCAGTGTCCGGCGCGGAACGCGGACAACATCGTGCGGACCTCTTCGGGTGAACGCTCGGAAGAGGACTGAGAGGCTGGCCGCTCGGCACTGGGCGGCGTGGCGGCGTGGCCGTTCGACGTCGGCTGCTTCCGTACGCGCTTGACCAGCCCGTTGCGGGTGCGTGTCGAGCCGTTGGTGCTCGGTTCGGCCGCCGGGGCCTGCGGTGGCCCGTTGCGGGTGTGTGTCGAGCCGTTGGTGCTCGACCCGGCCGCCGGGACCAGCGGCGCGGCCACGGGTTGGGGCGCATCCAGCTTCCCGCTCATGGTGACATCCGGGTCGGCACGACACCGGGCCGTGCTGGCGGGCCTCGGCCGAACCGCAGGCTCGGGGGGACGTGCTGTGGTTTCCCTGGCCGGCAGCGACTTCCTGGTGATCGGCGCGCCGTTGACCACGCCAGGGACCTGGGTGGGCGCACCGGGCATGGGTTTCGGGTTGACGAGGAGGTTGTCGGGAAGCATCACCTGAGCGGTGATTCCCTGCAGCGGCGAGCGCGCCAGTTCCACCCTCGCGTCGAGGCTGCGGGCGAGCCCACCGACCACGTAGTGACCGAGAAACCGGGTGGGAGCGACAAGGAAGTGTTCCTCACCGCACAGCCGCGCGTTGGCGCGGGCGATCTCCTCGTCGGACATGCCCAATCCCTGATCGACAACAGCGATCACGTAACGAGAACCGCTGTGCCGTCCGTAGATCTCGACGTCGACGTCCGGCGGCGAGAAGGACAGACCGTTCTCGATGAGTTCGGCGAGCAGGTGGGCGACCTCGGCGGCTATGGCGCCGGCGATGTGCGCGTCGTCCACGCGCCGCAGCGTGACCCGCCGGTAGTCCTCCACTTCGGACATTGCGGCGCGGAGGACGTCGGCGATGGGCAGGGGTTGCGACCACCGTCGCGGGTTCGACTCACCGACGAGCACCAGCAGGCTCTCGGCGTTGCGCCGCATCCGGGTGGCCAGGTGATCCAGGTCGAACAGGTTCGCCAGCGCGGCGGGATCGAGTTCGTCGTGCTCGAACTTGCTGATCAGCGAGAGCTGGCGGCGGACCAGATTCTGGTTGCGCCGGCCCAGGTTTGCCAGCGAGTCGGTGGTGTTGCGCCTGATCAGCGCCTGCTTGCTGGCGAGGGTGAACGCGGTGTGCTGGACGCGGTCGAAGGCTTCGGCAACCAACTGGATCTCCGAGCTGGCGCGTGCCGGTGGCTGCATCGACCTCGGCGCGGCGGGTACCTCCTCGGAGGACCGCTCCAGCCTCGCGACCGCCTCGGGCAGACGGAGGGTCGCCATGTCGTCGGCGTCGGCAGCCAGTTCCTCCAGCGGCTTGATGATCGACCGTGCCGCGCTGATCACCAGCACGACCTCCGCTCCGACCGTCAGCACGGCCAGCGCCAGCGCCCCCAAGAGTTCCCAGGTCGCGTTCTCCTCGAGTTCGTGCGTCCGGGCGAGCGCGTCGTCTCCGATCGAGAGCTGCACCGTCCGCAGCTTGTCGATGTAGTTGGTCATCGAGGTGTACCAGTCGGAGGCGTTCACCGGCCGCGGCAGACGCCCGTTGGCGCCGCCCAGCGCCACGTTCTCCATCTCGGCCACGTGGTCGGCCACCGGGGAGTGCAACGCCACGTCGAGCCTTGTGTGCTGGGTGGGGTCCGCGTAATGGCCGAAGTCCGCCAAGGCGGCCAGCTTGTTGGCCCGGATCTCGGTGAACTGGACGAACTGCTGGCCCTCGAAGTGACCGGCGGCGAACACACCGTTGAGCAGGGCTCGCTCCTCACCGGTGGGCTCTTTGGCGTCACCAAGGGTCCGCAGCGCCAGCAGGCTGTAGCGCAACGAGGCGTCGGATGCCTGGTCGAAGCCGAGGTCGGGCGCGTTGAATGCCAGGTTGGTGTCGGTGAAGTACTTGAAGGCGGAGTTGCGGTCGATCTGTGCGTGATCGGCGGCATCCCGGACGCCCGCCAGCGCGTCCAGCCGTTGCAGCGCCGGACGCAACTGCGCCGCCGGGGCGGCATAGCTCGGGTCCGCCATGAGCTTCTTAAGCGCGGCGAGCGCTGCGTCCGTCCTGGCGCGCTGGGCGGGAAGCTGCATGCGGAACTGCTCGCCGCCGCCGAGCAAGCCGACGGTCAGGCCGCGTTCCTTCTGCAACTCGTGTATGAAGGCCTGGTCGGCGACTTCCAGGTTCACCGCGGTTGAGGTGTCCGACGCCTGCCCGTGGGCGACGAGGGCGTTGATCACCGTGACGGTCAGCAGACTCAGGTCCACCAGGATTGCTACCAACACCAGACGCGCCAACTGGCCGCGGATCGTGCGCAGACGGAACAGGGACGATCGGCGATGTCGCACCGCACCTCCGGGAGTGATCGTGCATGGCTCGCTCTACGGCGGGAAATATCTGGGAACGCGCACGCTACACACGGCCGCGCTGATGTCAGCGAACGGCATGGGAGGCCTTCCCCGCCCGTTCATATGTAACATGTGGGAAACAAGTGTGTTACCGGCCTTCGGTGGCGAGCCACCCCTCGGCGCGAAAAATGAAACAGAAAATTAACGTGTGTGAAGTAACGGCCACCGGGCGCGGGACCGGCTAAGACGGCAGGGCTGCGGTTCACCGGCCCGGCACCTCAGCAGATCGGTGTGTTCGGGGAGAAGCACACCGCTCGCGAGATCGCGCAACGAGCGGGTGTCCCCATGCTCCCCGGGACCGGTCTCCCGTCGGTCGACGAGGCCGTCACGGCGGCCGAGCGGATCGGTCTACCCGTGACGGGTCAAGGCCACCAGCGGCGGCAGGGGCATCGGCATCTAAGCCCGCGCGACCGCCGACGAGGTCCGCGAGGCGTTCGAGCGCGTCGCGTTGCTCGCGGGCCCGCTGGATGGCAGAGAACACGCGCATTAACCCGGCGGTGACATCGGACCCGACCGCCAGGCCGGACCAACTCCGTCGGCGAATCCCTCGTGCCGCACTTGCGGTTATCACCTTCTCCACGGTAGGGCTCGCTGGCGCGATCGCTTTGACCGTAGTCGCTCTGCACTACCTCGTCGAGCGGGCGCCAGCCATGCCCATCCATTCAACCAACGGGCTACAAATCAACTACTACAGCCACCATGCGTCTGAACAATGTTCAACGGGGAAGAACCAGAAACCTGATCACCGCCTACCGCGACGGCGCCACCGCCGCCTCTCGCCGCTGCCCACGGCGTGAGTCTCAAGAGCGTCAAACGCCTCCTGCACACGGCCGG
>DASTBN010000336.1:0-3838 GCA_035712045.1 Pseudonocardiaceae bacterium | reverse complement strand
TAAGCAAAAGCAGTGAGAAAGACTTCCAGAGCGGTCACGGTGGCCTCCACGTCGCCCCCGAGATTGTCCAGGAGCTGGTGGATCCCCACAGTGGCGAATCGGTAGAGCGTGGCGGAGTTGAACTCAACGGTGCCGATCATGCCCGCGCCTGTGCTCTCGGTGTTCTCGTCATCGACCGCGGTGTAGTAGTCGAACTCGGTTTCCACCGCGTGCGTCGAGAGCGCATGCGCCACCTGGGTGGCGGCATCGACGTTCAAGCCAGGAATATCGGCGACCATCCGCCCGAACAACGCCACATCGATCGGGTGGCCGGACGCTAGTTGTTCTTTTACTGGCAGATCCTTTACCGCCGCCTCGAGTGCCGCGTCGTCTAGTGTCGCGAGCTCGCTAGCTCGGTCGGCGACGAGTTCAGCCAGCCGGTTGATCTGGGGTCGGCCGAAGAACAGCAAGTAAGCAGTCTCCGTTGCTTTTTTCCCGGCTTTGATCTGGAGGGGTTTCAGCAGGTGTGTCGCGACATGGGCGGCTGACTCGGTGTCTAGCCCGGTCTGCGCTGCCAGACGTGTGGCAAGCAGCGAGGAAATCTTCTTGGTCCGGACAGCGAGCTCGCTCTTTGGGACCTGTTCGGCGAACGCCTTGCGTGCGGCTTGTTTCCACGCCTGGGAGGACACCCGAGCACGGCGCACGCCGCCATAGATGGCCTGCTTGGGGCTGCCTGCGTCGTCGCGATTGAGGTTCGACGGCGGGACGGTTTGCAGAATGTGAATGTCGAGGTAGGTACGAGGCGACACTGACGACTCCTCAGAGTACGAAGGGATGCGCGGCCAGATCTGGGGGATGCTGATCAGCTGGGGGACTCAGCGGTTTCGGCATCTTGACCAGATGATTCAGAGGTCCACACGAAATATTGGGAACCCCAGCGTCGCCGGACCTTGATGCGCCACTGTGACCACTCCCAGGACCGCAGGTCGTTGAACAGCCGGGTGTAGTCCAGGCCCGGCTGTGATGTGAGTCCACAGATTTGGGTGATGAGCCCGCGCACATGATGTGCGAGTTCGTTCAGTGAGGTGGCCGTAGCGGCGGCACTGAACCGTCGGTCAACCGCTTCCGGGCTGTTGCGCTTGTCGTTGCGTAGCGCTAGCACCGCCGTTCCCAGCCCAACACCCTCGCGATGAACCGGCCGCGATAGTGACTGCTGGTGCACAGCAAATAATGTCAACGCGAGATGCTCAGCGCGCAGTGACGGGGTGATCTCACCATCTGCGGCTAGGGTGGTGTAATAGGGCCACATCTGCGGCACCGAGCCCGGTTCACGACCGATCCCGCAGCGCAGCGCTGCCAGGTCAGCACCGGGCGGGCTGCCGCGTTCCCTCCAGCCGCCCTGCCCGTCGGTGTGTCGCTGCCAGTAGAAACGACGTGTCGGCGCGGTTTCGGTCATGGGGTTGCTCCCGCATGGGAAAGGGCTGTGTCAAGATGATCGAGGTGAGAGGGGCCGAGAATTCGCCGCACGGCGGCCTGGTACCAGGCCTCGGCGACGCTGAGTCGGCGGGCGACTCGTTCTGATTCCTGTCGGCCCAGAAACGCGGTCGGGGGCGTGGCCTCGAGGGCCAGCTCAGCGGCGTCCAACGCCAACCGGCGCGCGGTCTGCCGCCAGGCCGCGTCGGCATCGTCCGCGCGCTCGGGCTGGCGTTGCAGCCCGGCCAGCATGCGCCGAACCACCGGTGTGAACTGATGCACGAGAGCGTCGCCAATGCGCTGGCTCTTGCCCCGTGGGAGCTTCGCCCCACCCGCCGCCAAGCGAAGATCGTCGCCGAGACGGTTGGCCGCCTGCCGCAGCTGCTCGGCCTGCTCAGCAACTTCGAGGAGCAGTTTCCGGACCTCACCGTCCGGTGACAACGCCGCCATCGGCAGCGGCAGGGTATCCGCCATCACGTCCTCGACAACAGCCGACTGGTTACCGTAGGAGACACCCACAGTCAGCACCTGCAGCGGTAGATCGGCAGGCAGATGGTCTTCCGCTCGGAGATCCGCGAGCTGCACGATCAGCCTGCTGGCGGACACTCCATCCGCAGTTGGCTGCATGGTCGCCAGCAGCGCGGCCATTCCCCGCCAGGCCGCCCTCCCGGGCTGGTGGCGCACCGGACGTCGGGCCAGGTCTCGTGCCGTGGGCTTGTCGACTTTCCGCCACCCGGTGTGCGGCTCATCCTCGGGTAGCGGATCGAGACGGTCACCGGCGGCCAACACGACCTGCCGGACAACCATCGAACCGTGCTCGTCGGTCTCAGGGATCAGGCGCACCCGACGCGACTGCCAGGTCAACAGGTCGAGCAGACCCTCAGCCGGTCGTTGCCTCCACGCCGGGTCCGCCGGCGGGCGGATCCACTGCGGTCGATCATTGAGAGCCAATCCTTGTGGGGCGATCGGGGTGTTGAGCAGGATCGTTGACGCCAGAGTGGGCCCGATCGGGATCACCACGCCGAGCTGACCAACCGGTCCGGTCGGGTTCCCGGTCGTCTTGCCCGCTTTCACCATTGGGTCACCCACCGCTCCGGACTTGATCGCGGCAGTGTCCCAACAGTGTGTGGCCAGCAGTGCTCGCGCGGCCTCTGCGGGTGTCAGTGCTGGTGGATCGCCCTCGGTGCGCGCGCTGAACAAGGGCACATTGTTCCCGGTCGCTGCGGCGGGCAGCAGCAAGGAAGCCGGTTTGGTGTCACCCTTGGCGGTACGCAGGCCACCAACCTGAGCGAACGGACACTCGGGATGAAATAGGTCGAACCGATCGGCGTGCTCGGAAAGGTAAGCAGTGATGCGCTCACGGTGAAGAACCCCGGCGCTCCATCGCCGTGACCACTCAGTGCTCGTTTGAGGTAATCCCACGGCGTGGCACACGACCGGGAGCAAGATCTGGCGCAGCAGACCCACCGCCTGGCTCGGCTCGTCGAGTGCGAGACCGTCCCACTCATTCGCCATAGTCAAGGCGTCCAGCAGCGATACATCGACGCGAGTTCCGTCTGACAACACAGGCACCCAGGGTTCCCGGACCAGATCGAACGTCGGCATTTAGGCAACCTATCTGACAATGTGGCAGTTGTAAAGATTCAGGGTGCTATAGTCGTCTCCACAGGTCCCGATCACTGTCGGGGTGTTCCAGTGGCGGTTGTTGAGCATTTGCTGATCAATCCGTTGTCCCCGCCGCTGCGGGGGTTAACCGGCTGGGTTGTCAGCTCACCGGCTGATCGAGCAAACCGAGCTCGGTGGAGTAGGTGAGCTGGCGCCCACCCAGCCGGGCTGACCAGGAATCATCGATTTCCAGTGCCCTGGCACGCCGGAGCCATGGATCGCGACCCCACCCAGGCAAGGGCCGCAGCTCATCGAGTGCGGCTTTGGTGATATCCGGACGGGCTGGCAAACGCACCGAGCCTCGCATCACCTCGTCGAGCACAGCTTCGTCCAGCGCGACCACATCGCCGTTGGGCCCCAAGGATCGTCCACCCAGGGTCCGGTAAACGCCCCCGCCGCGACGCACCAGGACGACCTCCACGGAAGGCTCGCCGTCCCGGACCACCACAGCGACCTGGTCCTCATCGGGCAGTTCGGCGATGGACCGCTCATGTAAGCCCTTCAGCGTGGCCTCCCCAAGCCGGTCATCGCCAGCCAGCAGGAACTGCTTGGCATGAGCTCGTCTCCGAGCGTGATCCTCGCACCACTCCCGCAGCGCCGCGTTCGCCCTAGCGTCCCAACCGTCAGGCAGCAGGCTCGGGTCCGTGTCGTAACCGCGCGCCACGAGTTCGGGTACTTGAGCTGGCACACTCCAGCCGTGGCCAGCAGTTGCCGCCATTAC
>DASTBN010000335.1:0-6689 GCA_035712045.1 Pseudonocardiaceae bacterium | reverse complement strand
ATCCCCGCCACCGGCTGGTGCTGGCCGCACCCGCGCCGCTAGCCGAGCTGGCCATGCTGACCGCCGCAGTGGACGAGCTGCTGCCCACCCCAGCGCCGACGTCGCGTGACTGGCCAGCGCTGGACTGGCCGCACCCACCTCCCGCGGTGGCGGTGAACCTGCACGGCCGGGGACCGCAGAGCACCAGTGTCCTGCGCGCGCTGCACCCCAGCACCCTGCTCACCCATGCCCACGGCGAGGGGCCGGGCCCGCGGTGGAACTGCGAGCTGCACGAGGTGCGCCGCTGGTGCCGACTCCTGGAGTACTTCGGCATCGCCACCGACCCGTCCGATCTCGCGCTGAGCCACCCCCCGGTGCCCAGTCCCGCGCCCGCAGCGGTGATCGTGCACCCCGGATGCGCCTTCGCTGCCCGGCGCTGGCCCCTCGACCGATACGCGACGGTAGCCCGGCGGCTCGCCCGAGCCGGACCGCGGCTGGTGGTGACCGGCAGCGCGGCCGAGCGTCCGCGCGCCATCCGGCTGGCCGCCGAAGCAGGCCTGCCTGAGGACTCCGTGCTCGCCGGCCGCACCACGCTGGGCCAGCTCGCCGACCTGGTCGCGAACGCGAGTCTGCTGATCAGCGGGGACACCGGCATCGCCCACCTGGCCACCGCCTACGGCACGCCATCGGTGGTGCTGTTCGGCCCGGTGCCCCCGCGGCGCTGGGGCCCGCCGCCGGAGCGTCCCCAGCACGTCGCGTTATGGGCAGGCCGCACCGGCGACCCCTTCGCCGATCGACCCGATGACGGCCTGCTGCGCATCACCACCAACGAGGTCCTTGACGTGGCCGAACGGCTCATCGGCCGCAGCCGCCGGGCGGGAGAGTTGAACAGCGGGTTTGCGCCCGCGACGGCGGGGGAATTCGTGAGGCGTTTGGGCGTGTGAGGGAGGCCGGAGGATGGCGGAAACCGCGTTGAGTGATGACGAGCTGTGGGATGAGTTCCATCGGGTGGTGAACATGTCGGCGCGGGAGCTGGCTGACTGGCTGCATACCAGCACCGCACACCCGGACACCGAGGACCTTCCCGAGCACGCAGGCACTCCCACCGGCCAGCAAATCCTTCGCGTTCTCGGCAAGCGGCGCAAAGAACTTGATTCTCACGATCTTCGCGTCATGCGCAATGTCGTGAAACGGGTGCACGCCGGGCGTCATCGTGGCGATCGGGAAGCTGTGGCGGGTCAGAGCGGGTGGCGTCACCGCCTGATGTCGCTTGGTCACGACCCGCTCAAACCCGCCTGAGTCCTCCGGATCCGCCTATTCCGGCTGGCGGCGCTGCGCCGCGGGTCTGCGGGCCGCAGGTCCGTGCGTGATCCACTCCGGGTCGTCGTCGGCTGGCGGCTCCGGGTCTTTCCACTCCTCGGCATGGGTGGGACCGTTACCACGGATCATTCCCTGAACCTCATGCGCGAGCGCGTCGTCCTTGCGCGGGCCATGCTTGTCGCTGCCTCTTTGCACTGGTTACCCCTTTTCTTTCGGCGGATTGGTAAAGTGGAGCAGCGTGCCGATGCCGTCGGCGAGCTCGGGCTGGTTACCCGGCCGGGACGCGCCCCCGCGGCACTGCCCGCGCATTCCGGATTCGGATTCGCGGGCGGCGGATCTTCCCAGCCAGCTGGCTGGCCGCTCGATCATCTGGACTGTGGTCATCTGGGCTGTGGGCGGTCAGGCTCGGTCACGAGATGACCGGCCCGGCGGGTGGCGGACTCTCCCGTGGCGTCGAGCTCGTCGCCGACGAGCACCTGGCCGTCCACGTCGGCCGGTTCAGCGGGCACTGGCTGATCGTCGATTGAGTCGTCAAGCTGCTCGATCGGTGTCGCGGCCAGCGGGCGCTCCGGCAGTGGCTCACCGGTAACGTCCGGGCGCTCCTCGGCCAGCCGCTCGGTCAGCGGCCGGTCGGTGGCCTGCTCCGTCGCGGTGGTCCCGTACCTATCGGCGGCCGACCAGCCCTCGGCAGGGTCCATTCCCTCTTCGAACGGGTCGGCACCCAGCTCGTCCTCATCGAGCGTCTCGCTCTGGGCCAAGACATCATCGTCGTAACTCAGCGGGTCGGGCGTAGCCATGAGACCTCCCGGGGTGTTTCGCTGGGCGTCGTCGGACCCGCCTACCCGCAGCGGCGCATGCCGAAACACGGTTTGCCACCCGCTCGTGATCCCAGGCGGCCCCACAGGCACGGCTAAAACAGCCTGCCGCAGGTATACCAGCGGTTATGCCACGAGCTCACCGTTTCCGTTTTGCGGCCGTCTACCGGTTACCGGCACTGATGTTCGGGTAACCGGCCGCAGCGCCGAAGTCCGCGTCGAGGAAACGATCTTGCGGATCAGATTCGGGCCGATCGCGGCATGACCTGCGCGACCAATAGTGAGCGGGGTCTGTGCATTGACAGCCGGGAAGCAGCGCGTTCCGTATCACTGCTGGCGTCGCCCCGGGAAGCAGCGGATCACCAGTCCGAGGCTGCTCATCGAAAGACCACAACGCCGTCACCCGCTCACGATAGCGTGCGCACTCACCGCCATTACTAACGCACGGCAATCATGAGGTAGCTAATGCCCTACGCGGGCGATGGTGGCAGTGAGAGCGGAGCCCAGCAGGCGAAGCAGCTCGGGGCGGGCAGAGTTGATGAAGAAATGGTCGCCGGGCAGGAAGTGGGCCTGGAAGGGGCCGGTGGTGTGGGTTGACCACGCTCGCACGTCCTCGGGGAAAACTTCGGCGTCGCGCAGGCCGCCAAAGGCCGTGACCGGGCAGCGCAGCGGGGGCCCGGGGCTCGGGGTGTAGGTCTCGACCAGCTGGCAGTCGCAGCGCAGCGTGGGCAGCATCGCCTCCAGGAACTCGGGCTCGGCCAGTAGCTCCGGGGGGATTCCGCCCAGACCCTTGATGACCGTAATGAACTCCGGGTCGGGCAGGGTATGCCAGTCCGGTGAGCGGCTGGGCAGGTGCGGGGCCCGGCAGCCGGAGGCGAACAGGTGCACCGGCGCCAAGCCCGCCGACTGCATCCGGCGGGCCAGCTCGAACGCGATCAGCGCGCCCATGCTGTGCCCGAACAACGCGCACGGATGGGTGATGTAGCTGGCCAGCCCCTCCAGCAAGGGACTGGCCACCTGCTCCATCGACGTGAGGGGTTCTTCGACGAAACGGCCCTCCCGGCCGGGTAGCTGGACCGCCACGACCTCGATGTCCTCGGGGAAGTACGCGGCCCAGTCGCGGTACCGGCTCGCGCCGCCCCCGGCGGGAGGCAGGCAGATCAGCCGCAGCCGCGCGGCCGACCGCGGCGAGCCGACCTGCACCCAGCTCGAGCGGGTCATCCCGGTTCCCGGCCGATCAGGCGGTGCTGGCGCGGTCCATCTGCTCACGCAGGCTGCGCGGGCGCATGTCCGTCCACACCTCATCGACGAAGGCCGAGCATTCGTCCTTGGTCCCTTCCTTACCCACCGGGTGCCAGCCGGCTGGAACTTCCAGGCCGACCATCCACAGCGAGTACTGCTCCTCGTCGTTGCACAGCACCTGGTACCTGGCGTCGTCGTCCATGACCTCATTCTCCTTTCGGGGGGACCTGCTCTTGACTGGCGGCTCCACGCGGGGGCCGGGGGAAGCTACGCAAAGCGGGACTCAGGGTCGCGACCAGCGCGGTGAGGGCAGCGCCCGCGGCGCACAGCAGCACCGCCACACCGCCAGTGAAGGCGGTGGTCAGCAGGCCGCCGAGCACCGGGCCCAGCACAGCGGCGCTGCCGCTGAGCAGGGTCAGCACGCTGCTCAGTCGGCCCCGCAGCTCATCCGGGGTGAGCAGCAGCGCGCCGGTGATGATCGTGGTGTTGGCGGTCGCGGGCAGGATCGCCATCGCGGCGAAGAGTATGCCCAGCAGGTAGCCGCTGTAGAGCACGGCCGCCACCGGGGTGAGCGCGGCCAGGCCCCAGAACACCACGATGATCGAGGTGTACGGGCTCACCAGCCGCGTCAGCCGGGAAGCGGCCAGCGCGCCGAGCAGCCCCCCGACGCCGAGCATCGCGGCCATCACGCCGATCTGCCCCGGGGGCACCCCGCGGCCCTGGGCGAGCACGATCACGATGAGGTAGAACGCGCTGAAGAACAGGTTGAGCGCCACCGCGGACAGCGCGGCGACGCGGATGTGCCGCCGCCGCCACACCCAGCGCAGCCCATCGCGGATGTCCCGGCCCAGATGCTGGACTGGCGCTGGGGCGTTCTCCCGGGGCGGCACCCGCAGGAACATCAGCAAAGAGCAGGCCAGCGTGTGCGCCAGCGCGTCCGCCAGGAACGGCACGAAGCGGGCGAGCGCGAAGAGGAACCCGCCCGCCGCAGTGCCGGCGAGCTGCGCGAGCGAGGCACGCGCGGCGTTGAGCGCCACGGCGGTGGGCAGCTGCTCGGCGGGGACCACCCGGGGCAGGCAGGCGTCCTCGGCGGGCCGGAACAACGCGGCGCAGATTCCCATCACCGCCGCCACGACGATCAGGTGCGCCATGATGATCAGGTGCGGAGGTTCGGCCATGCCGGCGGCCAGCGCCGCGACCAGGCTCGCCGCCGCGACCACCTGGAGCGCCTCGCAACTCAGCATGATCTTCTTGCGGTCCCAGCGGTCGGCCAGCGCCCCGGCGGGTAACCCGGCGAGCAGCTGCGCCGCAGCGATCGTGCCGAGCACCACGCCGGACGCGGTGGCCGAGCCGGTCAGCGCCAGGACCAGCAGCGGGAAGGCGATCACGGAGGCGCTCAGGCCAGCGCCGGAGAGCGCCTGGCTGATCCACAGCAGCTGGTAGTTGCGGTTGCGGATCAGCGTGGTGCCGCTCGCCGCGATCGATGGGGCACTCACCGCGGGCCCCGGCAGTCCCGGGCGATGCCCCGCAGCGCCTCGGCGAAGTCCTCAGCGAGGGCCCGCACGCCGGCCGGGTTGACCCGGCCGGGCTGGTACAGCCAGGAGAACCCGAGCCGCCCGTCCCGCACTCCGCCCAGGACCTCAACCAGGTGCGTGCCGTTCTCGGCGGGGTCGTGGTTGCGCCCGATCGAGGAGTGCACGGCCCGGTATAATCCCCGCCCCTGCTCCCGGGCTGCGGCGTCGAACTGGCCGAGGTAGTTGAACCCGATCTGCGGTCCGGGCCCGGCGTCGGCGAGGCGCTGGCGGGCCTCGGGGGAACCCAGGTAGCGCAGCGCCCCGTAACCGAATCCGTTGCCAGGGACCCCGCGCAGCTGCCGGCGCACCGATCGGATCACCTCACGCCACGGCGGGCCGGCGCCGTCGCCGGGCTCAAAGCCCTCGGGTACCTCCAGCACGACGGGGAACATGGTGGTGAACCAGCCGACCGTGCGGGACAAATCGGCCCCGTCGATGATCTCGTCGCGGCCGTGGCCTTCTAGGTCGATCGCCACCCGTCGGCATCCGGCCCGCCGACTCAGCGCCCAGGTGAGCGCGCTGAGCAGCACGTCGTTGATCCGGGTGCGATACGCGGCGGGGGCGCCGCGCAGCAGCGCGTCGGTGTCCTCAGCGCTTAGCCGCACCGATACTCCATCAGTCACTGAGTCAGTCGCGCGCTCTGGCCCGGGAGTCGCCGCTGTGAGTGGCGATTCCCCCGCGTGGGACGCGCTCACCCAGTAGTCCAGCTCGCCGTCAAGGCGGCCGCTGGCGACGAACTCACCCACCCGGTGCGCCCAGTCTCGGAATGACGTGGTCTTCGGGCCGAGATCAGCCGCCTCACCACTGACGATCTGCTGATAGGCGGTGTCAAGGTCATCGAGCAGGATCCGCCAGGACACACCGTCCACGACGGCGTGATGCGCGGCCAGGAACAGCGCTGGCGCCCGCCCGGCGCCCCGCGTGAACAGCGCCGCTGTGAGCAGCGGGCCAGCGCCGAGGTCGAAGCTGGCGTGCACCTCGTCCGCGATCCGCACCATCGCGTGATGCTGGTCCTCCTCGGTCAGCCCGGAGACGTCGTGCCGGGACAGCGGCGTACCGGCGAAGTCCCCGACGGGGGCGTTATGCGCCCGCCAGTGGCCCTCCGCCCGCTCGAAGCGCATCCGCAGCGCGTCGTGGTGCGCCAGCAGCGCGCCAAGAGCCCGCTCCAGCGCGCCCTCATCCAGGACAGGCGTCAGGTCGGCGAGGACGGATTGGTTGAAGTGGTGCGGGTTGCTGGTGTGCGTGTCGAAGAACCAGTGCTGGATCGGCGTAAGCGGGACGGGGCCCACAACCGGTTCCGTGCTGGCGCTGTCGGCGTCGAGGACCTTCACCACGGGTGCCAGTTCGCTGATGGTCTGGTTGACGAACAGTTCCTTGGAGCTGAAGTACAGCCCGGCCGCCCGGGCCCGGGAGACGACCTGAATGGTCAGGATGGAGTCCCCGCCCAGCTCGAAGAAGTTGTCGCCGACACCAACCCGCTCCAACCCGAGGACCTCCGCCCATACCTCGGCGAGCGCGGCCTCGACGGGTGTCCGGGGGGCCTGGTACTCCGATTCCGGTTCCAGGTTGGGGACCGGGGCTGGCAGGGCGCGGCGGTCGAGTTTGCCGTGCGCGGTCAGCGGCAGTTCCTCCAGCGCCACGAACACCGACGGGATCATGTAGTCGGGCAGGACGTGTTTCAGTCCCGCCCGCAGCGTGGCACGTGCCGGTGCGGGTGAGCCCGGTGCGGGTACCAGGTAGGCGACCAGTTGCTTGCCCG
>DASTBN010000334.1:0-2920 GCA_035712045.1 Pseudonocardiaceae bacterium | reverse complement strand
ATCGGGTCGGGTTCGAGCGGGACGTCGGGACGGCTATCCGGGGTGGGCCGGCCGATCGTCACGCGGGGACCGGCGAGCGCTACCGTCCACCTCCGCCCGGTGGGGGACTGAATCTGGAGATGAGGCCGCAGAGCCACCTCTACTTCTCTGGCGGGCACTTTGTTCCCTCGGGCGGGAGTTGACCATACTTAAGGTAGCTGATCCCTGCCTGATCGACGCAGTGATTGTGGACCCTCAAGAAGGGGTAGGCCTGGCTACTTTCCAAGGTCAGCAGGCGCGCGTCGAGCTCCCTGGCAACGCTGACCCCGATATCATAATCCACGACGAAATCGTTCTTCGTCGCGATCACAAGTACACGCGGTAGCCCCGAAGTCCGAGGAGAGCCCGGTTTCCTCGTGGGCGGCACGGGCCAGAATGCACACTCGTCACGAGCGGGCGAAATCCCGATATCGTAAAAAGGAGCGACCTCCCGGCGCCGGGCACTGTTCGGGTCCGCACCGGACGGATAATCGACGCACAAGATCGACTGATAAACATCCGCTAAGTTGGAATAAGTACCATCATCCGAACGCCGGTAGGAAACGTCCGCAGACCCCATAAGGATATCCCCGCTGTGCTGGCCGAGTTCTTTCAAGCCATCGTTCAGTTTTTCCCACGTTCCTGGCGACCACAGTAATAGGATGGTTCCGGCGACGGCGTCGCTGTATGATAGCCTGCGCCCGTCATTCACTTTTGCCGGGTTGTCCACCAACTGTCGGACCAACTCCCGGTAGCGGCCCTGAGCCTCGCCACGTTCCGTGCCCAAGGCGCAGCCAGATCTCTGTACGCACCACTCCACAAAAGAATCAAAGCCCCGCTGTTGTACTCGGCTCCTGGCATCCCGACGGGCATCCCAGCCATACGCCGGGTCTACTGGGCCGTCGAGGATCATCGCGCGGACCTTGCCGGGGAAAGCCTCTGCGTAGCCGGTACCGATAAGGGAGCCATCGCCGTATCCTAAATATGTCAGCTTCTCATCCCCGAGCGCGGATCGCATGATGTCCAAGTCGCGGACCACGTCACGCGTACCGATGTTAGCGAGAACATCCTTGTCGATACGGCTGGCACAGCCCCCGTTGTCATTCTTTTCCCGGCCCTCCCTCTGAGTGGTGTCGACGCCCAGATTCATCTGACGTTCGGCATCCCGTTCCGCGTCGGTGCGGCAGACGATCCGCGGTTCGCTGGCACCGACACCGCGCGGATCGAAACCCACGAGATCGAAAGGCCCTCCGATGTCGTTGTTCGCGACCTGGTCAGCAAGGCTGGCCGCCGTGCTCATGCCGGACTCGCCGGGGCCACCCGGGTTGATCACCAGCGAGCCGACGCGGTGAGCTTGATCCAACGCGGGTCGTCGAAGCAGTCCGAGCTTGATGATCCTGCCATCCGGGTTCGCGTAATCCAGCGGAACACTGAGGTGCGCGCACTGCAAGCCGGGGACGGCGTAGGCCTTCTTATTCCGCGAGGTCACTGCGAACGAGGAACAATCAGTCCAGGCCAGGCCTTGCGTGTAGAAACGCTCCAACGGATTGTGTCCCCACAGCTTCACGACAGCGACGACGACCATCGCGACGACGACGAGTAGGACCAGAAGGGCAGTCCGCACGGGGAGCGCCGATCCCCGGCTGCCTTCCCGAGCTAATGACGCCGGTTTGAGCGTCGGCTTAGGCGGCGCCGGAACCACCGCCTGCCGGGGCACCTCAACCACCGGCTTAGGCGGCGGCTGCCACGCCGGCTTAGGCGGCGGCTGCCACGCCGGCTTGGGCGGCGGCTGCCACGCCGGCTTGGGCGGCTGAATCACTGGCTTAGGCGGTGGCTCGAACACTGGCTTAGGCGGTGCTGGAACCACCGGCTGTGGCGGAGCCTGAACCGCTGGCTTGAGCGGCGCCTGAACCACCGGCTTGAGCGGCGGCTGCGGCGCTGGCTTGGGTGGCGGCTGCGGCGCTGGCTTTGGTGGCGGCTGAACCACCGGCTGCGGCGGCACCTGAACCACCGGCTTAGGCGGCGGCTCGAACACCGGCTTAGGCGGCTGAATCACTGGCTTAGGCGGCGCTGGGTTGGGCTGCTCTGGGGATCTACCGCCGCCTACCGGGTCTGGTGGAGCTGGGGGGATACCCGGCACCCGCACAACGGTGGTCGGGCTGCGCGGCCGGTCGTTCCTGGGAGCGGTGCTCGCTGGGCCGCGCAGGGCGTCGCTGGCGGCGCTGGCGAGCTCGCCAGCGGTCGGGAAACGCTGGCGGGGGTCCTTAGCCATACCGCGGGCGATGACCTCATCCAGCGCGGCGGGCAACCCCCGCCGCTGCGCCGACGCCCTCGGCGGGGCCTGGTTGATGTGGGCATACATCAGCGCCGCCAGGCCCTGCCCGCCAAAAGGCGGGCTCCCGGTCAGCGCCTCATACAACACACAACCCAGCGCGTAAATGTCAGCGAGGTGATCATCAGGCTGATCCTGGAAACGCTCCGGGGCGATGTAGGCCGGCGTTCCCACGACAGACCCGGTGACCGTCAGCGCAGGGCCGCCTGACACCGCGCGGGCGACCCCGAAATCGGCGAGATAGGCGAAATCCTTGCCCGTCAGCAGCACATTCGACGGCTTGACATCCCGGTGTACCAGCCGCTCGGCATGGGCGTCATCCAGCGCGCTGGCCACCTGCTCGATGATCTTCACCGCCCGCGCGGGGTCCAGTGGCCCGCTGCCAGCGAGCAGCTTGGCCAGATCGGTGCCGTTGACCAGGCGCATGTCGATGAACAGCCGGCCACCGATGTCCCCGTAATCATGGATCGGCACGATATGCGGGCTTTGCAGCCGGGCCGCGATGGCCGCCTCACGACGGAACCGAGCCGCGAACTCCGTGTCACCTCCCGAAAGGATGGGCAGCCGCTT
>DASTBN010000333.1:0-2273 GCA_035712045.1 Pseudonocardiaceae bacterium | reverse complement strand
CACACGCTCGCGTGCTTGCCCCTTCTCTATCTGCCTCAGCCCGCAATGCCAGAGTCCGCGGCGGCGCTGGGTTCATTGGGCGCTGGGCACATTGTTTCCGGGAATATCATTTCCCGGGCTTATCGTCTCTCGCACCATGATCAAAACGGCCGCGACACGCCGATGCCTTCGCCGCCTCAGCGAGTCGCGGATTCCGCACCCGCCCAGTGTCGAGCCCGTGTGCTCGGTGTCGCTCCCTGCCGAACGTCAGCCGACGGGCAGCACGGTCGGGACGATCATGGGGCGGCGGCGGTAGGTGTCGGAGACCCAGCGGCCCACCACGCGGCGGACCGACTGAGCGATCCGGTGCGGGTCGGTGATCCCCTCCGCTTCGGTGCGGGCCAGTTCCATCTCCACCAGCGGCACGACGCCATCGAGCGCTTTCGGATCGTCGGAGAAGCCCCGGCCGGAGATCGTCGGCGGGGCCACGGCCCGGCCGGTCGCCGATGCGACCACGACGGTGATCGCGATGAACCCGCCCTCGCCGAGGACCAAGCGGTCAGACAGGGTGGATTCCCCCACATCACCCACCGACGAGCCGTCCACGTAGACTTGGCCGACCTCGACCCGGCCGGTAATCTCCGCCCGGCCATCCACCAAGTCGACGACCACACCGTCCTCAGCGATCACGACCCGCTCGGGCGCCACTCCGGTGCGGACCGCCAGGGCGGCGTTGGCCCGCAGGTGCCGCCACTCGCCGTGCACCGGCATGACGTTGGACGGGCGGATCGCGTTGTACAGGAACAGCAGCTCCCCGGCCGGGGCATGGCCGGAGACGTGGACTTTGGCGGTGCCCTGGTGCACCACCGTCGCACCCAGCCGGGTCAGCCCGTTGACCACCCGGAAGACAGCGGTCTCGTTACCCGGGATCAGGGAAGAGGCCAGCACGACAGTGTCCCCGGAGCGGATCCGGATCTGCCGGTGCTCACCGAGGGCCATCCGGGACAGCGCCGAGAGCGGTTCGCCCTGCGAACCGGTGGAGACGAACAGCACGAGGTGCCCGGGCATGGCCAGCGCGTCGTCGAGATCCACGAGCAGGCCCGGCGGCACCCGGAGCAGCCCGAGATCCTCCGCGACGCCCATGTTGCGCACCATCGACCGGCCCACGAACGCGACCTGCCGCCGGTGCGCCGCCGCGACGTCCAGGACCTGCTGCACCCGGTGCACGTGGCTGGCGAAGCAGGCCACGATGACCCGCTGGGTGGCTTTGCCGATCACCGAGTCCAGCACTGGGCCGATGTCCCGTTCCGGGGTGACGAAACCGGGTATCTCGGCGTTCGTGGAGTCGATCAAGAGCAGATCGACGCCCTCGTCACCGAGCCGGGAGAATCCAGCGAGATCGGTCAGCCGGCCATCCAGCGGCAGCTGGTCGAGCTTGACGTCACCGGTGTGCAATACCAGCCCGGCCGGGGTGCGGATGGCCACCGCCAGCGCGTCGGGGATGGAGTGATTCACCGCGAAGAACTCGCAGTCGAATGGCCCGCAAGCGTGCCGCTCGCCTTCCCGGACCTGCACCAGGTGAGGTTTCTGGTGGTGTTCACGGCACTTCTCGGCGACTAACGCCAGGGTGAACTCCGAGCCCACCACCGGCAGATCGGGCCGCAGCCGGAGCAGGAAAGGCACCGCGCCAATGTGATCCTCGTGCCCGTGGGTGAGAACCAGGGCCTCGATGTCATCCAGCCGATGCTCGATCGGCCTGAAATCAGGCAGGATCAGATCGACCCCAGGGGCGTCGTCCTCAGGGAACAACACCCCGCAATCGACCACGAGCAGCCGGTCATCGTGCTCGAAGACGGTCATGTTGCGCCCGATCGCCCCGATGCCGCCGAAGGCGACCACCCGCAGGCCGCCCTCGGGCAGCGGCGGCGGTGGGGTGGTGGGCATGCCTGGCACGGGTAGTGGTGTGCCGGTGGGAACAGCGCTCACGCGAGGACCCCAGCCTCAGTCAGCACGGCGGCGATCGCCGTGACCTGATCCGGATCCGCAGGAACCTGCGGCAGCCGGGGATCGCCGACGTCGAGCCCGATCAGCCGCAGCGCCGCCTTGCTGAAGGCCACCCCCCCGACCTGGGAGAAAGCGCCGATCACACCGAGGGTGGAGGCATGGATCTCACGAGCGCCGCCGTGGTCCCCCCCATCGAACGCGGAAATCAGGGCACGCAGCCGATCGGCCAGGACGTGACCGATGACGCTGACGAATCCGGCCGCGCCGACCGCCAGCCAGGGAAGGTTAAG
>DASTBN010000332.1:0-4823 GCA_035712045.1 Pseudonocardiaceae bacterium | reverse complement strand
AGGTGCGGGCCGGGTATCCGGCGCCCCGTCGCCGTCCGGTGCCGACGAGGCGGAAGGCTCAGGGAGGGACGGCGCCAAGGGCTGTTCCGGCTGCTGGGCCGCCGGACGCTGGGGGCGCCAGTCCAGCGTCTCGGACTGGGCCAGGATGTCACGCTCCAGCTGCCGCAGTTCCGCGCCGGGGTCGATGCCCAGCTCGCCGGTCAGCCGTTCCCGGTTCTCCCGCAGCAACGCCAGCGCCTCAACCTGGCGCCCGGCCCGGTAGAGCGCCAGGGCGAGCAGGGCGCAGCCGTGTTCCCGCAGGGGGTGGCTCCGCACGTGCACGTCCAGCTCCGCCACCGCACCGTGGTGGTCACCCAGCTGCAGCTGCGCCTCACACCGGCCCTCGACGACGGACAGGCGCAATTCCTCCAGCCGGGCCACCTCCGATTCGATCCAGCTGGCATCGCGCATGTCGGCGTAGGCCCGGCCACGCCAGAGCTTCAGCGCCGCGTCGAACGCCGCGAACGCGCGCCGCGAATCGACCCGGCTCAGCGCCTCCCGGCCAGCGCTGGCCTGCGCGGCGAAAGTATGCACATCGAAGTCCACGCCCCGGCTGTCCAGCAGGTAGCCCGGCGACCGGGTGTGAATCACCGTGGCCCGGGCCCGGGGCGCGCGATCGGGTTCCAGCACCCGCCGCAGATTCGACACGTAGGTCCGCAGCGCCGCGATCGCCGCCTGCGGAGGATGGCCCGACCATAGCTCGTCGATGAGGGCATCGACCGCGACCAGCCGGTCCACCCGGCTCAGCAGGAACCCGAACACCGCGCGTTGCCTCGGCGGGCCCAGGTTGACCAGCTCGTCCCCCACCACGACTTCGACCGGGCCCAGAGCCCGCCACTGCACCCTGCCCATCTCCGGGCCCATCTCCGGGCCCATCTCCGGGCCCGCCTCCGGCTCGTCCGGGACTAGGATCAGCTTCGGCCTCGCCGGTGACCCATGGTCCTCAGCCGTCATCCCGGGCTCCGCTCGCGTTTGTCCGAATTTGTGGGATTTTACTGGGGAATCCCCGGCCGCGCATATCTCAGAATCGCACGTCTCTCGGGTGAGCTCGCACTGGCGGGCGCTGAGATCACGGTCACGATGGGGGCCGATAGAGTCAAGGGCATGGCCAGCCCGCTATCAGCCCTCGACGATCTCGAAGCCCGGTGGGGCGAGCGGTGGGAGCGTGAGGGCACCTACCGCTTCGACCGCACCCGCACCCGCGACGAGATCTACTCGATCGATACCCCGCCCCCCACGGTATCGGGCTCCCTGCATGTCGGCCACGTCTTCAGCTACACCCACACCGACACCATCGCCCGGTTCCAGCGGATGCGGGGCCGCACGGTCTTCTACCCGATGGGCTGGGATGATAACGGGCTGCCCACCGAGCGGCGGGTGGAGAACTACTTCGGTGTGCGCTGCGACCCCTCGGTCCCCTATCAGGAAGACCTCGTCCCGCCGGCTAAGACTCCATCGAGGCGCCAGGATTACGTGCCGATCAGCCGGCGCAACTTCATCGAGCTGTGCGAGCGGCTGACCGAGACCGACGAGCAGGCTTTCGAGCGGCTGTGGCGGCTGCTGGGACTGTCGGTGGACTGGTCGCTGACGTATTCGACGGTGTCCCGGCGCTCGCAGCGGGTCAGCCAGCGGGCGTTCCTGCGCAACCTGGCTCGCGGTGAGGCGTACTCCTCCGAGGCGCCCTGCCTGTGGGACACCACTTTCCAGACCGCGGTGGCTCAAGCCGAGCTAGAGGACCGGGACCGCCCCGGCGTTTACCATGATCTGCGGTTTCACCACTGCGGTGACGCGGGCGAGGTGGTGATCTCCACGACCCGGCCGGAGCTGCTGCCCTCCTGCGTGGCGCTGGTCGCGCATCCGGATGACGAGCGCTACCAGCCACTGTTCGGGTCGAGCGTGCGCACGCCAGTCTTCGGCGTTGAGGTACCAGTGCTGGCGCACCACCGGGCGGAGCCGGACAAGGGCACCGGTATCGCCATGGTCTGCACCTTCGGTGACCTCGCGGACGTGATGTGGTGGCGTGAGCTGAAGCTGGATACTCGCGCGATCATCGGCAAGACCGGCCGGCTGGCCCTCGAGACGCCGTCTTGGCTGAGTACCGACGCGGCCAGGGACGCGTACTCGCGGCTGGCTGGCAAGTCTGCCTTCGCTGCCCAGCAGGCGATGGTCGAGCTGCTGCGCGAAGCTGGTGACCTGCTTGGCGAGCCCCGGCCGATCACTCACCCGGTCAAGTTCTACGAGAAGGGCGAACGGCCGCTGGAGATCGTCACCACCCGGCAGTGGTACATCCGCAACGGCGGTCGCTCACTGCGGCTGCGGGCGGAGCTCATCGCCCGGGGCCAGGAGCTGCGCTGGCACCCGGACTACATGCGCCACAGGTATGAGAATTGGGTGGAGGGGCTCAACGGGGACTGGCTGATTTCCCGCCAGCGGTTCTTCGGCGTGCCGATCCCGCTGTGGTACCCCCTTGATGACGGGGGTGTTCCCGACTACGACCACCCGATCGTGCCGGAAGAGGCCACGCTACCCGTTGATCCGCAGTCTCATATCCCGCCCGGCTACGCCGCTGGGCAGCGGGACGCACCGGGCGGGTTCACTGGGGATCCCGACATCATGGACACGTGGGCGACCTCGTCGCTGACCCCGCACATCGCCTGTGGCTGGGAAGACGACGCCGACCTGTTCGCCCGGACTTTCCCGATGGACTTGCGCCCCCAGGCCCACGAGATCATCCGCACCTGGCTGTTCAGCACGGTGGTCCGCAGCCACTACGAGCATGATGACCTGCCCTGGCGGCACGTCGCGATCTCCGGCTGGATCCTCGATCCGGACCGGAAGAAGATGTCGAAATCCCGCGGCAACGTCGTGGTGCCGACGGAGCTGTTGCGGCAATACGGCGCCGACGCGGTCCGCTACTGGGCGGCCAGCGCCCGCCCCGGCACCGACACCGCCTTCGACCCCGGCCAGATGAAGATCGGCCGGCGGCTCGCCGTCAAGGTACTCAACGCGTGCAAGTTCACCCTGGGCCTGGGCCCCGCGCCGGTGGGCACGGAAGTGACCGAGGCGGTCGACCGCGCGATGCTGGCGCAGCTGGCCGCCCTGATCGAGGACGCCACCGCGGCCTTCGAGCACTACGACTACGCGCGGGCGCTGCAGGTCACCGAGGAGTTCTTCTGGCGGTTCTGCGACGACTACCTCGAGCTGGTGAAGGTCCGCGCCTACGGCGAGGGCCCGGATTCCGCCTCGGCCCGCACCGCGCTGCTCATCGCCATCTCCGCGCTGCTGCGCCTGTTCGCGCCGTTCCTGCCCTATGTCACCGAAGAAGCCTGGTCATGGGCCCAGGCTCCGGAGGGCCCGTTGCCTGGCTTCACCGCCGGCTCGGTGCACCGGGCGAGCTGGCCGGACCCCGCCGAGTTGAACGCCCTGGCAGGCGCGGGTGAGCTCCCCGGCGGTGATCCCGCCGTCCTGGTGATCGCGGCCGACGTGCTGCGGCAGATCCGCAAGGCCAAATCAGACGCCAAACGCTCCGTCCGCACCGAGGCCGAACAAGTCACCGTGGTGGACTCGCCCGCCCGGATCGCCGCTGTCCAAGCCGTCCTCGGTGATCTGCGCAGCGCGGGCAACGTGCGGGAGCTGATCACAGTGGAGCTGACCAACGGCACCGAGCCCAGCATCGAGGTCCAGCTACCCGGCGCCGAGTGCCTCACCCCGTAATCCGCCCTCCACTCCCCCAGGCCAGGAGGCCGGTTCCCCAGGTACCCGTACGCTGCTGGCCGGCGCCTGTGGGACCGATGAGTTCGGGGCTGCCGGGGCGTCGATACCGGTGAGTTGTCTATTCCAGCAATGAGTGAGGAGCGAGCGATGCCCACCCGCGACACTGTTGTGATCGGAGCGCCATGCTGGGTCGATCTGATGACCTCCGACGCTGAGCGCAGCCGGGAATTCTACTGCCAGCTGTTCGGCTGGACCGCGCAGGAGCCAGCCGAGGAGTTCGGCGGATACTTCAGCTTCCTGAAAGACGGCGTCCTAGTGGCTGGGGGCATGCCCAGCCCGAGGCCGGAGATGCCGGACGTCTGGTCGATCTACCTGGCGGTCGATGACGCCAAGGCGACCGCTGACGCCGCCGCTGGCCATGGTGGCCAGGTTCTCGTCGCCGCCATGGACGTCGCGGAGCTGGGCGCGATGGCCGTGCTCAGCGACCCTGGCCGCGCCGCTGTCGGCATCTGGCAGCCCGGCAGCCACCAGGGCTTCGGGGTGCTCAACGAGGCTGGCGCGCCGAGCTGGTTCGAGCTGCACACCCGGGACTACGAGGCCGCGCTCACCTTCTACCGCGAGGTGTTCGGCTGGGACACCCAGGCCCTGTCCGACACCGCAGAATTCCGTTACACCCTGCTGAAGCATGGCGAGGACCAGCTGGCCGGGGTCATGGACGCCTCGGGATTCCTGCCGGAGGGTGTTCCCTCCCATTGGTCGGTGTATTTCGGGGTGGAGGACGCTGACGCCGCGCTGGCCCGGATCGTGGAGCTGGGCGGCTCGATCGTGGCGGCGGCCCAGGACACGCCGTACGGCCGCCTCGCCACGGCCGCCGACCCGACCGGCGCCCAGTTCAAGCTCGTCGCCCCCAATGAGAGCATGCCCGCCGAGTAGTCGCGGCGTCAGCACGCCCCGGTGAGATCAGGTGCGAGCGTGGCGCGGTGCCGTCCGGGGCGCGTTGGGTGGTGCTGCCGGTACAGGCGGGCGTAGCCGCCGTTGCGGGCGAGTAGCTGGCAGTGGGTGCCGGTCTC
>DASTBN010000331.1:0-2613 GCA_035712045.1 Pseudonocardiaceae bacterium | reverse complement strand
ACCCCCTGCGGAGGGAAGGCTAAGAGAGGCAGGCCGCATGGACGAGCAGGCACGTGCGATCGGTCGCCGCGTTCGATACTGGCAGCTGCGACGTAACCTCGACCGCCAGCCGTTCGCGGACATGGTAGGCCGTTCAACGTCATGGCTGGACAAGATCGAAAAGGTCCAACCCGCTCGATTTCGATGCTTCCGCCGGAGCGCAGGGTTAACTATATGCTTGATCTCTCCACCGCCTGCACTAATACCGGTGCCTATGAGGATGCGGCGCGTACTTTGGTTGAAGCCGACCGAGTCGCGCCCGAAGAAGTCCGGTGCCGGCCCCTGGCGCACGGTCTGCTCCGGGCAATGGTGAGAAACACCTGCGGCGAGTTGGGGCGCTCCATTCAGCGGATCGCGTTACGGGCGGGCGTGACCGTATGAGTCAGCGTGTCCTGTACCTGTTCATCTGCGGGGCGGGCCCGGCCAGCCGCATTACCGATATGGTGGCGCTGGCTCACGCCGAGGGCCACGGCCGTTCCAAGATCATGGATCATGGTGTGAGTCCGAGGATGGTGAAGGGCCGGTCCATGCGGCGTGCGGCCCATCGGGTGGCTTCGGTGATGTCGGTGCGTCCGGCCAGCCGGAGGGCGCCGATGGCGAGGTTACGCAGCGCGGCCATGATTCTGGGCCCGGATCGGGTTCTGATCTGGGATTTGTCCTCTTGGTAGAGAGTATCGCGGATCCAGTGCAGCGACTCGATCGACCACTGTTCCCGGACGTATCCGGCCAACTCGGCGGGGCTTGCCCGGCCGGGTGCCGGGCTGGCGACACCAAGGGCGGCGACGGCGGAGATGGGCTGGCCGGCCAGGTCGCTGACGTAGCGTTCGACGAGGAATACCTGGTTGACGTGGGGGAAGGGCAGATCCGGCGGGGCGGGCAAGACCTGAATGGTGCGGGTGGTGATGCGGCCGTGGCCTTTGTCGGTGCCGCGATGTGCGATGGGGACCTCTTTCCAGGCTAGGGCGTCGAGGGCGTCGAACAGGGCTCGCCGGTTCTCTTTGACCGGGAGCACGAACTCGCCCCCGCGCTCGCGGATATGTTTCGCGGTGGCTTTCACCGTGTGTAACGCGTCCGCGGTCACGATCTTGCCGTTCAGGTCGATCTGGCCCAGCACCGCTGCGGCCATGGGCACCTCGTTGGTTTTCGGGCCGACTTCGGCCTGGGCGGCGACGACCGAGTGGGCGGCGTCCGGGCCGACCAGGGCCGCGAGCAGATGCCTCTGATTGCCCTCGGCGTCTTTGGCCCCGCGGATCGTCTTGCCATCCAGCCTCACCTGCATCAATACCGGCGAGTCCGCACAACCATCGGCGTCCGGCGCCGTGGTGAGCCCGGCCAGGCCGCTCAGCCACCGGCCGATGGCGGCGTCGAAGGCATCGGCATCGGCGTCGGTGAGCACGCGCCAGATCGTGGTCTTCGACGGCGGCCCGGCGGGTACGGCACCGGCCCGGACATACAAATCCGCCAGGACCCCGGCCGGAACATCGCGCACCCAGCCGGTGATGGCGGTATAGCCCCTCATTCCCGCGACCACCGCCGCGGCGGCCAGCGCCAGCACCACCCCCACCGGATGATCACGACCTTGATCTGAGCGGCCATCACTCACCCCGCCCAGCACTTCCAGCAGGTCAGTACACACACGGGCGACCGGTAGCGCCACCATCGGTCCCGCTGACGGGGACACGGCGGGGTCACTGACAGACTGAGCCACGACGAAGCTCCGGGGACGCGATCGGTGAGAGGATCACTGTCCATATCCGGAGCTTCGTCCCATCACCACCCAGACACGCCGTACGTGATCAAACCGCAGCAACCCGCCCGGCAGCCCCCCGTCCCACCCATCACGATCTTGGAACGGCCGTGGGACTGCTGATTAAAGCCCGCTCGTGGCTGCTGGTGCTCGGTGATGTGAAGCGAGCATCCACACTCAACCGCGTCATCAACGACATCGACGCCGAGCGGCGACGCTGGCTCCGTGCTGTGGACGATCCCTTTTCCTAAAACAATCCACACAGAATACGTCTACAAAGGACACCAAGTTGTGTTTGTGTCTTTTATGGACACTCCCTTGATGGGGTGGTCATCTCCATCCCATCCCCACTCCATTTTTCTTGCCAGGTAAGGCAAATCCACTCGGGCGGGGTTCTTGATCGTGTTATGTTGGTTTCGTGTCCGAATTAGAACAAACCCTCACAGTAATCTCGATCGGGCACTGTTAGCCCAGATCGTACTCTCATTTGGTCGCTACCTAAAACAACAACGCCAACACCAGAATTCCCGGGACACCGCGACGGAAGGATCACACGGTTTACCTGAGTCACAGGATAGTCCATGGTGACCGGCTGGGACTGGGTGTGGATCGTTCTTGGCGCACCGTGGATCTGGTGGGCATTAGTGCATCTGGTGTCAGCACTTGTCTGGCAACACACGGCACGGGTGCATCGGCTGCATCTACCGCGTGGGGTCACGGTGGAGCACATCAGCCAGTGGGTGGGGCAGCTGGCCGCGCTTTTGCGTGCTCCGCGATGGTGGGATGTCTTGCCTCGCTGGCCGGTGTGTATCGAACTGGTAGGTAGC
>DASTBN010000330.1:0-6957 GCA_035712045.1 Pseudonocardiaceae bacterium | reverse complement strand
CCGCCACGACGGCCGCGAACAGGCCGCCATAGTCCCAGCGCGGATGAGACACCCGTGAGCCTCAGCGATGTTCGGCGGTCGGGCCGGGAATACCGGGCCGTTTCCACACCGCCCGCGGGGGATCTGGCCTGGACTCCGGCCCACCTTTCGCGCCTCCCCTGTCCGAAACCGTGTACCGAGCACCTCTGCGACACAAGATCCGGCCGCAGCACCGCAACTTACAGTGTCCAACCGTAAGATTCGCGTAACGGTCTGTGCGGTGCTGGTCAGCGCACGGTCCTGCGCACGGGATGCTGCTGTCACGCTCCGAACCGACGATTACATCGCGTCCCGGTGTCCGGAACACGGTCCCACCAGTCGACGGTGCGAGGCGGGTGGCGGGCTGGCGTTGCGCCCGAGCCTGCGAACAATGGTACTCATAGTGAATCTCCCTTTGCCTAGGGTTTTTGGAACAGGTCACCGGCCACTACGTCCGCGATTCGACGAACGGTTTTCAGGCGAAGGCATCCTGCGTCGTAAGGACTGATCAGTCCCTGCCTCATCGCGGTCACCCGGCGCGCAGATGACACGAACTTTAGCGCGGTAAGCCAATAGCGCCCCAGCCGGACCCGTTTGAACGACACTGTTCGTCTGGCCCGCTTCGGGAAGGGCCGTCGACGCGATGCGCAAGACCGATGACGCCAATATTTCTTCACAGATCCCATAGGGCCATTCGGCAACGACGCGAAGTAACTGGTTTGTGACATCACGTGACGCGGAGGCCCCTGCCCTGGCTTTTGTGGAAAGTGCTGGGAGATGCTTGACGGAAGAAACTGGTTGTTCACATGGTCGGGTGGGCACCAGGCGGGATGGTGTTGGGCAACGATGTCGGTTCCGTGGGTGTCGAGTGCACTGGCGCTGGCGTCGGCTGTCTGTATCGGGTTGTCGGCTTTCTTCGGCGGCCTGGCGTCCCGTAAGACGGGCCCGGTGCCAGCGGTGGTCTGGATGGAGCTGGCCGGTGTGCCGCTGACGGCCGTGGTGGCGGGGGTCACGACTGGTGAGCGGTCGCTGGCGATGGCCGCGGATGGCCTGGCGATTGGCGTGATCGCTGGTGCGGGGCTGGTGTGCTATTACCGCGCGTTGTCGGTGGGCGCGATGGTGATCGCCGCACCGGTGGCCGGGGCGATCAGTTCCGCTATTCCCGCTGTGATCGGGATCATCACGGGCGACCGGCTCCGGGTGCTCCAGCTCGCGGGGCTGGTGGTGGCGGTGATCGCGATCGTGCTCGTGGCATTCCAGAAAAACAGCTCGGCCTCGGCACGGGGCATCGGGATGGCCATGATGGCCGGGGTGCTGCTGGGCGTGAATTATGTGTTCGTTAAGGCGGGTTCGGCGGGTGGCGCCTGGACGGCGGTGTGGGCGCGGTGCGCGGTAGCGGTCTTTGTCGGCCTGGTGGCGGTGGTGAGCGGCACCAGGGTGGTGCCGGTGCGTCCGGCGTGGGCCCTGGTGGCGGCCGCTGGGGTGTTCGACACGCTGGGTTTCCTGCTGCTGCTCTTCGCGTATCGAGATGGGGTGCTCTCGATCACCACTGTGCTCGCGTCGCTGTATCCCGCCGTGGCTGTCGTGCTGGGCTGGGCGATACTCCACGAGCGCCTGCGGCGCGTCCAAGCGGCAGGGGTGGTCCTGGCACTCGCCGCTGCCGGACTCATGGGGGCCGGTTGATGCTGATCATCATGGCGCGGACGGGCCCGTCGAAGTCCAGGAGCAGGGCGCTGGCGCGGGTGAGGATCTCACGTCACCAAGATCACCATTTTCTCGCGGAGCCGATCATCTGGGAGGTCATCGGGCCGTAGACTAGCGCCATGGCCGTCGTGAAGATCAACGCAATTGAGGTGCCGGAGGGCGCGGGGCCCGAGCTGGAACGCCGATTCCAGGCCCGCCACGGATCGGTGGACTCCGCCCCGGGATTCCTCGGTTTCGAGCTGCTGCGCCCCGTCGCTGGAGACAACCGGTACTTCGTCTACACCAAATGGGAAACAGAAGAACACTTCCAGGCATGGCGCAACGGGCCAGCTATGGAAGCGCACTCTGGTGCGCGCGCGGAACCAGTGGCCACAGGCTCCTCGCTGCTGGAGTTCGAGATCGTGCAATCCGTCGAGCCATCCCCCGGTACCCCTTGATCGCGTAAACGAGCTGCCCACGGGGACCTAGCGGAACCTTCCCGGGCTCCAGGTGGACCTGATGGAGGTCAGGCTCCAGGCCTGGCCGGGGTGGCTGATGGCTATCGTTTAGGCGATCATTCTCGGAGCGGCGCACATGCCCGCCCTCGTTGGCGGCTTGAACTCGCGCTACGGGTCGCCGCTTCCATCGCACCAGCTGGTCCAGGCGCTGCTAGACAGGGCCTCGGCCTAGCAACCGGCGCCGTGGCGCCGTGGTCCCGGAACGGACAGCCCTGTGGCCTCGCGAGGCAGGACCAATGGCCCTGCCTCAACTACCAGCAGCGGGGCAGCATCGTGGAAGGTGCTCACCGGACAGCAGCAGGAAGGAACAGCTGATGAACGCGCTGCTGGGCCGCGAAGGGCAGAGGGTGCCGCGTTAAAGGCGGGGAGGAACAGTCATGGGATGGTTCGAGTGGTTATCCGGCAGCGATGAAATGGAGAGTGCGCGCGACGCATCAGTGGCCGAGGAGGTCGAGATTAAGCGCTGGCGGGCTCACCATCCGCCACTGAAATCTGATGAAGCACTTGCGTGGGAAGGTCACCTCTTCACTGGTTACCACCTTCACAAAGTAGAGAAGGATGATTCCACGGAATACGTCAAGACGCACTTGCCCGGCAGATTGGGGAAGATCAGCAATAGTGGATGAATCCGTGGCTCATCCTTACGCGATGCTATTTGAACATTTCCCACGGGCGATACGCCGTGTTGTGCGGTAGGGCGATGTTATCTGCGGACGCGATCGGTGAGCCGGTGTTCGGTGACCGTCGGCCGCACGGGCGATGGCACCTTCGCCGGGCTGAACTTCGGTCCCCTCAACGTCGGTGTGTGGCGAGTCGCTCTCGCGCTTGAGCTCGGTGAAGCCGGTCGCGTTCCCGAGCTGGCAAAGAACGTTGAGGTGGCAGCCATACCGTCGGCTGGTCGTCAGGCCAGCTTCTACGGGGATGTGGGCTGCGGGCTGTCCAGCATTCGCGGTCGCCCAACTTGGCTAATTCCACCGGGGCGGCTCGAGATCGCCGCCATGTTGGACGCCGGAGGATACTGATGGCCGTTGAGGCCGAACCAGTCACTCCAGCCGCCCCCGCTACGGCGGACCCGGGTACGCCGGATTGAAGTAGGTGTTCCACACTTGCGAATGTTGGTGTCCCGTCCCGGCGCTGGGTGTCGCTGGCGTGGCTTATGTCGGGGCTTTGGGACAGCTGAGACACCCTCAGTACCTGTCCTAGCCTCGTTTTGGTGAGCCTTTCCGCAGGTAAAAAAGGTGTACGCGAGCTCAATCGCCGCAGCTACCGCCAGCGCTCCGCCAATTAATCCTGTAACCTTCATCTCGCTTGGGAATCGATGTGCCCGCACTTCCGGAATCACCAATCCCGCTAATAACACTACGGCCGTAATCCCTACCGCCATCTGCAGTGCTATCTTGATGGCCAATACCGGCGGTTGAAATATTCGATAAAGAAGCGGAGTCGGAGGTTTGGCGCTAAGCCGCGATAGGCCATCGAGGACCCTCAGCGCTTCGTCCCTGAGCTGCGGGTCCCGGGAACCTTGGACTAACTTTCTCAAATCGGTAAGATCTATGTCTGAGTTCTTCCGGTCCATCAGCGGTCCCACTCCGATCCGCAGCGAGGGCGGTCTGGATTGGCTTGGGACCGCTAGTAACCTCATCAACTACAAGGTTTCGCTGTGGGCAACCTGGGCGTTACTGGAGGGGATACGGACGAACTCCGATCCGCAACGCTCTCGGCCGCCATGCCCGGCCAGCGGATCGAACAGATGATGTTTGAACCGGCAGGCCGGGTCCAGCAGCGGCCGCCGCACGCAGTCGGGTCAATACCTCCTTCAGCAGCCCGACGCTGACCTCACGATCCACCGACTGGCAGTGTTCCACCGCCAGCACGCGGAACGGCCCTGCCCGGGCTGGGGCGGGGCCGTTCGTGTCGCTCGGGTTAGCCGAACTCGCCCGCTCGGATTCCGGTGGTGAACGCGGTCCACGTTGCTGTGGTGAACTTCAGCGCGGGCCCGGTGGGATTCTTGCTGTCGCGCACGGCGTGGTGGCCGCCGAGGTTGGCCACCTCGACGCAGTTGTTACCGGCTCCGCTCCGGCCGGGCTTGTTCCATCTCACATCGCTGAGATCTGGCATGGGGATGTCTCCTCACTCCGCTTGCTGGGTCAGCTCCGTGATCATGGCCAGGCTGTCGTCGGCATCGAGGGCCTGGCCACGGAGCGAGTCGTGC
Source organism: Pseudonocardiaceae bacterium (assembly GCA_035712045.1). GTDB lineage: Bacteria > Actinomycetota > Actinomycetes > Mycobacteriales > Pseudonocardiaceae. Next base: position 2,526 of record DASTBN010000330.1, on the reverse strand, counting down.
AGATCGCTGAGCAATCGCACGACGTCTTGATCGTCTACTAGATGCCCTCCGGCCGCGTATTCCTGGTAGCCGACGTCTAGTGAGATTTCGAGACCGAAGTCGAGCAGGGCGAACGATCCGGACATGCTCCCGTGGAAGCCCGCGCTGAAGGGCAGTACCAGCAGGCTGATATTCGGTAGTCGCGCGTCGGATACCAGTCGTTGGAACTGTTCGGCCGCCACGGCGGGCTGAGCGATGACGCGTCGTAAAGCTGCTTCGGAGATGATCGCCGAGAGGGTGAGCGGGTTGGGTTCGGTGAGGCGCTTCTGGCGTTGCATGCGCGCCGCTACCCGCCGTTCCACTTCGGCGCCCGGGGGCATGTGGGGAGCGGCTACGTGGACGGCGCGGGCGTAGTTCTCCGTTTGCAGCAGGGCGGGGATCAGTTCCAGCTCCACGACGCGTTCGGTGACGGCGTCGGCTTCGAGCCCGACGAGGTCTGCTAGCCAGGCGGGGAGTTTGTAGGTGGACCACCAGCCTCGCTGCTTGCCTTCGCGGCGCATCTCTTCCAGCGCGATCGCTGTCTCCTTGTCGGCGCCATAGAGCCGGAGCAGCGCATCGAGGTCAGGTTTGCCGACGGGGTTGCGGGCGCCCTCCATGTGACTGATCTTGGATCGGACGCAGTCGAGTTCCCGTGCGGCGTCCTCGGCTCGCAGGCCGGCCCGCTCGCGCAGCAGGCGCAACGCTCGGCCCAGCTGTCTACGTCGCAAGGTTGGCCCTGGCATGTACGGATCGTAGCCGCACGTGACGGTCTCCCTGTAACCCTAGTGTCTGGTGACATTATCAGGTAACGTTACTGAACGACGTTGCTGGTAACGTTACTCAGCGACGTTACAGTAAGCAGCCAACCCGAGCACGGGACGACGCAGGGAGTACGCCATGGCCAAACATCGCGCCGTGCCGGACCGCCGTCGCTGGCGTCAGCCGCCGGCTACGCCTATGACCTCCGCGCCACGGCCGCCGGGTATCGAAGTGGTTTGCGCCGGGACCAAGCTGGCGCACCTGGTGAGCCCGGATAAGCTGCTGGCGGATCGTCGGCGTGGTAATTATGAAGCGTTCTGTGGTGCCCGGTTCCCGGCGGCGAGCCTGGTGGAGCCGGGTCGTGGCCGGTGCCAGCCCTGCTGCGAGCACCTGTCATGAACGCCGACGTGCCATGGCGGGCTGTTCATCCGCTGGTCGCTGGTCCAGCGTTTCAGCGGGGCTACCGCGCGTCCCTCACGGTGACGGTGTGCGGGGAGATGCTGACCAGCGCACCGATGGCGCTCCCTCCCGCTACCGCGCTGGCTGTGTCCGTGCGGCGATCCAGCGCAGCTGGGGTGAGGGTGGTGATGCCCGGTGAGCGCTGAGCGCTCCCGCCGGTTTGTGATCACCGGTCAGGACCCGGAGGGCCGGAATCGGACGATCATCGGGTGGCGGGAAGCCGAGTACGTCCAGGGCAGGGTGGTGAAGCGGGTGGTGCTCACGCTGGACGCCACGATGGACAGCGCGACGGTGCTGACCACGGCGGAGGCGATCGAGCTGGGGCAGCAGATCCTGGCGGCAGCGCAATGAGTGATCCCGCCAAGTCTGGGTCTCGCCGAGGTGGAGCCCTGCCCGCACCTTGGCACCACCAGCCGGGTGAAGGTGATCACCGACCCGCCGAAAGTTCAGGCGTGGAGCTGCTCACTGGTGCCCAGCCCTGCCACCCCGGACACGCCGATCTCGCGCGGGAAAGTAGCCAGTGATGAGTGAACACCCCGAATCGACCGGAGATCCCTGGATCGACGCCTATCTGACGTTCCGCCGGGCCTGGGTCGATGGCGCGACAGAGGCCGAGCTGACCGGCCTGGCCAGTGACTGCCGCCGGAGTCTTCCCAGCCCGGCGCCCCCGATCCCGGCCGCGCTGTTCATCCACCACGACATTCTGATCACCAGCCAGCACAACGCCCTGCCCCGCCAGCTGGTCACGGCGCTGTGGGTGCCCCAGAACGCCCGCGGAACACGGTGAACACGCCAGCCACACCCGACCACGACCCCTGGCGGGACACCGACGGCACCCCCATCCCGGTGGGCGCGGTGGTGGAGCAAACCACGGTTGATATCGAGCTGGGCGCGCTGCGCTTCCGCCTCGGCAAACACGGCCAGCGTGGCTGGAGCGAGACGGCCCGCAGTGGCACGACACGGTGTTCCTGGATCCCTCCGGGCCCTCCAACGCGTGTCGTTCCCAGAGGCGCCGAACAGCCGAGGGGGACTTGTTCGCGGCGGCCGGGTGATGATCTCTCCGTCCTCGGCGACGGTCCTGATGGCGGTGGTACGTCGGGCAATCGCCGGACTGTCACGGCTGGCAACCGCTCCGCTATCGAGTGATACGGGCTATCGGGTGACAGCGGAGACGGCTTGACGTGCTCTTCTCGCTGCGGCGCCGACCAGCCGCTCTAGCGGACCCTGTCCTCGCCAGCGCTGCCAGGCCATCCCGAAGGCCAACGCCCCGACGACCATCAGGAAGAACGT
>DASTBN010000329.1:0-4963 GCA_035712045.1 Pseudonocardiaceae bacterium | reverse complement strand
AGCCGCAGCTCGCGGAATTCGTGAGCGCCAGCCAAGATCCGCTCCACGTCGCTGGCTACCGGGCGGGCCTCGGGCCGGGGCCGCTCCCGCACGACACGATCCACCAGCAGTAGCGCCGACCGGGCCTTGAGCACGTCGCGCCGCTCGGTGAACTGGGTGGCCAGCACCGTGCGGAGCTCGTCCAGGCCACTGCGGCGCACCAGCTCTTCGGCGAGTCCCGCTGGCTCGCGATGCCCTTGGCGGATCAGGGTGGTCGCCAGCCGCAGGCCGAATAGCCCGAACCGCTCAACCAGCGCGCTGCGCGTCTGGGCTGGGACGCTCGGGTGCGCGTCGCTCGCCACGAACCGATCCGCAGAGAGCAGCAGGGTATCAAGGTCGGAGCGCGAGGACTGGGCCAGCTCACTCAGCGCGCTGAATTCCGCCTGCCGCAGCGTGCGGGCGGTCTGAGCGAGGAGGCCGGTGACCGCGACCACGGTCTGGCACAGTCGGCGGAGCTTGGGCTCGCCTCGGTAACGGCGGGCGACCTGGCGCGCCGACACCATCGCGTCGAGTCGGCCAGCGCCGATTTCATCAGCCCGGGACAGCACCGCGACGGTGTTAACCACTGCGGCGGGTGCGCCGCCGGAGTCGTAGAAAGATTCCAGGAACCGCATGTCAGTGGCGTGCAGGTGACGCATGAGATAGATGACGGCATCCGCGTCCGAGGGCGCGTCATCAGGGGCGAGCAGCGCGACGGAGCGAGCCGAGATGTGCGTCGACAGGGAGGCGATGCCCGGAGTGTCGATCAGCGTCGTGGTCCGCAAACCACGGGAGGGCCAGTCGACGAGCAGCCGCTCGACGTCCTCGGCCGGGCTGCCCCGGAGATCGAATTCCAGGCGGCCGTCGGTCCGGGTCAGCGGCAGCTGCCGGGGTGCCCCGGCGCGGGGGATCAGAGTGATCCGCGGGCTGGCGGCGTCCCGGTACCAGGTGACAACCCGGGTGCACTCACCGGCGTCGGTGGGCGCGATCTGTTCCCCGACCAGCGCGTTAAGCAGCGTCGACTTGCCCGCCTTGACTTTTCCCGCGATGGCCACCCGCAGTGGTTCGTCGAGCCGGTCGAGCTGATCGCGCAGCCGGGCGGCCGTGGCGGGATCGTCCCGGTACACCTCGGCCGCCCGGCGCACCACCGCCCGGACTGTGGCGCCGATACTGGGCGTCGCGGCGCTCACGACTCGATCCCGGGGCTCGCCAGCAGGGCGCGGGCGTCCTGGCGCAGTGTGTCGATCTGACTCAGTTCGGAGGAGATCTGCGCCATCCGCTGTTTCCGGGCGGAGACCTCGGTGTTCGCCGCCTTCTCCGCGGCCTGGATCGATTCCGATAGTGATCGGTGCAGTTCGGTCGCCACGTCGGTGAAGTGATCCCGCAGCAGCCGCTGAATCTCCCGCAGCCGATCCCGGAGCTCCTTGCTGACGTGGAAGCTGGCGTCGTCCACCTGTTTGCGCAACAGCATCTGAGCCTCCGCCTGCTGGCGTTTGAGGCGGTTTTGCTTATCCTCGCGCAGGGTCTTGCCCCCGAGCAGCGCCGCAGCGGCCAGCGACAGCGGGTTCATCATCTGCAACCCGATCTGCATGGTCAGTATGCCGATCATCACCATGCCGCCGTAGGACCCCCGCATCCCGGTGAGCAGTTTGTCGGTGAGCTTGGGGTTGTCGACTTTCAGCGCCGCCAGCTCGGGCACTGACTCCAGGGCCGTGGCCGCCTCGCCCAGCCGCAGCTCGGGGAGCAACCCGCCACCGTCCTGGACGAAATGCTCGGCGACTTGCTGCGCGATGAACTGGGCGCGCTGATTCGCCCAGACGAAGTTGTCGGAGGTCGCGGCCGCGAGCTGCTGAGAAAGCCACTCGGCGAACTGCTCCCAGATCGCGCTCGGGTCGGCTTCTTCCAGGGCCTTCTCGCCGTTGTGGATCACCTGCCGCAGCCGGTCCCGCAGATCATGCTCGATATCCGCGTACAGGTCCGCTATCCCATCGCTGAGCGTCTGCTGCCACCGGGATGAGCGCTGATGCAGACTCTCAGCCCGGGCCTGGGCGGCCTTCAGCTCAGCCATCATCGCCTGGTTGCCCTCGGGGTTCCGCAGCGCCTGCAGCTCCGTGCGTAATGACACCGCGAGGTGGTCGGTGATGGTGAAGACGTCGTGCGCCACGCTGCGGCGGCTCAGCCGGTCGGCGCTGGCGACGGCGTTCAGCAGGTAGCTCACCAGCGCGGAAAACCCGGACTCCTCGTGCAGCTGGTTGTCCTCGGTGCGGATCGCGTGCAGGCGCAGCGTCGAGGACACCGGCAGCAGGTCCGCCGCGACCCGGGCGCCAGCCAGGTGCACGCGGTCCAGCTCGGCGATGCGCCGCCACTGCGGATAAAGGTCGATCTTGGTGAGGACGCAGGCGACGTTGGGGCACAGCTTGATCGCCTGCCGCAGGAAGTTGATCTCAGGCTCGGAGTACTCCTGGGATGCGTCGGAGACCAGCAGGACGGCATCGGCCCTGGGCAGCGCCGCCAGGGTGCTGGCGGTGTGCACCGAACTGAGCCCGCCGACGCCGGTTGTGTCGACCAGGACGAGCCCGTCGGCCAGGATCTGCCGGGGGATGCCCACCTCCGCACGCGCCAGGCCCTGCCGGTTGGCGGGGTTGCCCCGCTCGGACACGTGCTCGGCGAGCTTGTCGAGGGGCACCTGAGTTCGGATCACGGGCGTGTCGCCGTCATCTTCCCCCTCCTTGCCTGCGGTCTCCGGCGGACAGCGCACCAGGGTGGCGACGGGAGTCTGGGAATAGTGCACCTCGGTGGGTACCGCAGTGGCGATATCGTCGTCCACAGGGCACACCGGAGCGTCGACGAGTGCGTTGACCAGCAGGCTCTTGCCTTGCTTGAACTCACCGATCACCAGCACCCGGACTGCGGGATCGAGCAGCCGCCGGCGGGTATGCCCCAGACGCCGCGACAGGTCCTTCCGGCTGCTGGACTCGGTCAAGCCTATAGCCCGGTCGACGACGGGCAGGCCAGCTGGCCCTGCTGCGCTCATTGCATCGCCCTCTCTTGGTGGAGGCCATGCAACCGGTTCCGGCGTGTCCGGCGCGGAGATGCACGGAACGGTGGTCTTGTGGCGCCACGGAGGGTACTCCCAGGTCGTCGGCGATTCTCGCGACCCTCATGGCGCGCGGGCCCGATATGCGGGCGCTCACGCGTGGTAACGCTAACAATGCTCCCTGTATTGCCGATACGCAGGCGGGCCGGTTCGGATGGGCCCTAGCACCGCTTTAGGGTCTGCGTCTAGCCGGGAGGGAGGCACGGGGATGGGCTACTGGCTGGGGATCGACGTAGGTAGCACGTTCACGGCGGCAGCGGTGTGCCGGGGTGACGGGACGCGGTGGGGCTCGCCCGAGGTGGTGGCCCTGGGCAGCTCGTCGGCGGTGGTTAGCTCGGTGGTTTACCTGGGGGAGAACGGCCAGGTCGTGGTCGGGGAGGTCGCCCAGCGGCGGACGCTGACCGACCCGGACCGGGTGGTGCGCGGATTCAAACAGCGCATCGGCGACGAGGTCCCGATGGTGATCGGCGGGAAGCCCTACCCCGCCGCCCAGGTCGCCGCGATGGTGATCCAGTGGGTGATAGCGCAGGTCGCGGCCCGGGAAGGGGGGCCAGCGGCCGGGATCCTGGTGACGCACCCGGCCGGTTGGGGAAACTACAAGGTTGAGGTGCTGGTCCAGGCGCTGCGGGCGGCCGGTGTGCCGGACGTCCGCTTCGTGACCGAGCCGGAAGCGGCCGCCGCTGGCTACGCGGTACAGCAACGCGTCGGGCCCGGGCGCACCATCGCCGTGTACGACCTGGGTGGCGGGACGTTCGACGCGGCGGTGGTCCGTACCAGCGCCGCCGGCGGATTCAGCGTCCTGGGCCAGCCCCACGGGCTCGAGGCGCTGGGCGGGGTGGATTTCGATGACGCGGTCTTCACCCACGTGCAGGCCGCGGTGCCCGCGCTGGCCGAACTCGACCCCGATGATCCCGCCGCGCTCGCCGCCACCGCAGCGCTGCGCCGGGAATGCACTCAGGCCAAGGAAGCGCTCTCCGCTGACACCGAGGTAACGATCCCGGTCCTGGCGCCCGGGATCAGCACCCAGGTCCGCTTGCACCGCGCCGAGTTCGAAGACCTGATCCGGCCGCACATCACCGACACCATCCACGCGCTGCGCGCTACCTTGCGCTCGGCCCGCCTCGAACCCGGCGAACTCGACGCTGTCCTGCTGGTCGGCGGATCCTCCCGGATCCCCCTGGTCACCCAGCTCCTCTCGGCTGGTCTCAGCCGCCCCGTCGCCGTCGACGCCGATCCCACCACCGCGATCGCGCTGGGCGCCGCGCAGCTCGCTCTCCCGATTCCCGCCACCGCTGCCGCTCCCCAGGAACTCCCCGCCGCCGATCCGCCATCACCGGCCGGGCAGCCTCAACCACCGTCGCTGACCGCCGTGCCTTTCGACGTCGAGCCGGCCGGGCTCCAACGGCGCCGGGCCCGGTCGCGCCGGGTGAAACAGCTGATCCTCGCCGGTGTGATGGCCGTGATGACCGCAGTAGGGGTGACGCTGGTTCCCTTCCTGACCGCCCACAGCGACGCCAGCCCCCCGGCGAGCCCCGGAACCCCGCCCTCCAGCCCCCCGCCAGCGCCCGGGACCGGCACCCCGGGCGAGAACGCCGCGAGCCCGGCGGTGAGTACCGGTAGCGGCGGTGAGGACCACCGGCCCAGAGCAGCTGTGCGCCCGACCACTCCAGCCGCCGCGCTCCACCCGGCTGACGCGCTGAAGCCAGGTCCTACCAGCGCCGTACCCGACCTGATCCGGCCCCCTACCGAGCCCCAGGTGAGCAGCTGGTCTAATCCCCCTCCCACGACTACCCCCGCCCCGCCCACAACGACACCCGAACCGACCACACCGGCCCCCACGCCGCCGTC
>DASTBN010000328.1:0-14391 GCA_035712045.1 Pseudonocardiaceae bacterium | reverse complement strand
AAGCGGATCAAAGACAAACTGGGCATCGGGGCGAGGCTGGATGCCGATCAGACTGTTCCCGCTCCGGTGGACTTCTGATGACCCGCACTCCCGTCACCGGACCAGCGGCCGCGATGAGCGGCCGCAGCTCTAGCCCGCCAGGCACTGGCATCGAGTCCGGCGCCATCAGCCCAGCGGCGGAAGCGCAAGGAATCTGCCTGCGGTTGCTGACCGCACGGCCGCGAAGCCGGGCCGAACTTGCCGACACCCTGCGTCAGCGTGGGATTCCCGAGGATGTGGGTGAGCCCGTGCTCGATCGTCTGAGCGAGCTGGGCCTGGTCAGTGACGCGGCTTTCGCTGAGGCGGCGGTGTATTCCGGCCACAGCCATCGTGGCCTGGGCAGGCTGGCGCTCAGCGCTGAGCTCCGGCGCCGCAGAGTGCCGGATGAGATCGCTCACGAGGCCGTCGCCGCTGTGCACCCCGAGGACGAGGAGCGACGGGCTCGCGATCTGGTCAGGCGCAAACTACGTGGCACCACCGTGCGCGACACGAGCACGCTCGCGCGCAGACTCGCCGCGATGCTTGGCCGCAAGGGCTACCCGGAGGGGCTCGCGGGGCGGGTGGTGCGTGACGAGCTTGGCGTCGGCGGCGGGTCCCCGGAGACCGAGCCCTGCCTTGATTGAGCGCTGGATGATTCGCGGCGGGGAATGAACTCGACCCCAGCGGGCAGCCCGCCCTGGGTGTGCGTGTCGCTCAGCAGTCGCAGCAGTGTGGAACGGAATTCTTCGGCGGCACGGGTCAGGCGCACGTCGGTGCGATGAGCGAGCGCGATCGTCCGGACTGGGACGGGAGGCGCGAACGGCACACCACGAAGCTTGGGACGATCCTGCAGCACCATGCTCGGCACCACGGCGATCCCGAGACCAGCTTCGACGAAGCTTAGGACCGCGTCCATCTCGCCACCTTCGATGGCGAACCGCGGCTGAAACCCGGCTCGCTGGCACGCGGCGAGGGTCATCGACCGGAGGTCGTAGCCGTCGCGGAACATCACCAGGGGGCGGTCCCGGATGTCCTCGATCCTGATCGACTCGAGGTCGAGCCCCAGGTGGCGCGGCACGGCGACGGTGAGCTGCTCGCGAAGGATCGGGACGGTGTCCAGGGTGGGATTTCCCCGGTGCACTGGCGAGGTGATCATCGCCAGATCGAGCGCTCCTTCGGCGAGCTGGCGGACCAGATCCCGGGATCCGCTCTCGTCAATGATGAGTCGAATGCCGGGATAGCGGTCACGGAAGCAGGCCAGCGCGTGCGCCAGCGGCCCGGTGCACAGACTCGGCGTGGCCCCCAGCCGAAGCCGGCCCCGGCGAAGTTCGGCCAGCTCGTGGACCTGCAGCCGGGCGGATTCCACATCTGCCAGGATCCGTTTGGCGAAAGGCAGGAGCACCTCGCCCGCCGGTGTAAGGGTGACGTTGCCTCGCGCCCGGTGGAATAGCTCACTGCCCAGCTCGTGCTCCAGGCCCTGGATCTGCTTGCTCAGCGACGGCTGAGCCACGTGCGTGAGCTCGGCGGCCCGCGTGAAATGCCGGGTTCTGGCGACTGCGAGGAAGTACACGAGCTGCTGGAGCTGCACATTGATAGCCTATCGCTATCGATACGAGCGTCACCATGTCTTGGACCTGTCTCGCAGATCGGGTTTTACTGTCGGTGAACGCCGCGATACTGAACGCGGAGCGGACTGCCCGGGTCCGCGCCCCGAGCTGAATCGATGCCATGACCACCACCTCCTCGTCCCCGTCATCCGGACTCCAGCAGCCAGATCGGCCACCGCCCGCCCGGGCGGCGATCCCGGCGCGCACGCTGCGCACCGATCGCTGGTGGGTGTCGCCTCTGGTGACCGCCCTCGTGCTGGGCGTCTTCATCGTCTACACCACAATCCGGCTATTCATGCGCGATGATTACTGGGTCGGCGAATATCATTACCTCACCCCGTTGTACTCGCCGTGCCTGAGTGACTCGTGCGCGCCAGGCTCGTCGCATTTCGGCACTCCGCTGCCAGCGTTTCCACTGGCTCTTCCGCTGCCGATCCTGATTTTTCCGATTCTCGCCGGATTCCGGGCGAGCTGTTACTATTACCGCAAGGCGATATATAGGGCGTTTCTTTTTTCGCCACCTGGGTGCGCGGTCACCGAACCGGCCAGGAAATATCGCGGGGAGACCCGGTTTCCGCTGATCCTGCAGAACCTGCATCGATACTTCTTCTACCTGGCGTGCGGGTTGCTGCTGATCAACACCTATGATGCGGTGCTGGCCTTCTTCCCGGCGGATGGTGGCTTCGGGGTGGGCCTGGGTTCGCTGATCCTCCTGGTCAATGTGACGATGCTGTGGCTGTACTCACTGTCGTGCCACGCGTGTCGGCACATCTTCGGGGGTCGGCTCAAGCACTTCTCCTCCCATCCCATCCAGTACTGGTTCTGGACTCAGCTATCCAAGCTCAACGGGCGCCACATGCGGTTCGCGTGGACCTCTCTGATCACGGTGATGGTCACGGACTTCTACATCATGGCCGTGTCCGCTGGCTGGATCGCTGACCTGCGCCTGTTCAACTGACGAGGACCCGATGCCCATGACCGAGATTGAGCGGCACGACTACGACGTGGTGGTGATCGGCGCGGGCGGCGCCGGTCTGCGTGCCGCCATCGAGGCCCGGGAGCTGGGCAAGCGCACCGCGGTGATCTGCAAATCCCTGTTCGGCAAGGCCCACACCGTGATGGCCGAGGGCGGTATCGCGGCGTCGATGGGCAACGTGAACTCGCGTGACAACTGGCAGGTGCATTTCCGCGACACCATGCGCGGGGGTAAGTTCCTCAACAACTGGCGGATGGCGGAGCTGCACGCGAAGGAAGCGCCGCAACGGGTGTGGGAACTGGAAACCTACGGCGCGCTGTTTGACCGCACCGCCGATGGCAAGATCAGCCAGCGCAACTTCGGTGGTCATGAGTACCCGAGGCTGGCGCATGTGGGCGATCGCACCGGTCTCGAGCTGATCCGCACGCTGCAGCAGAAGATCGTGTCGTTGCAGCAGGAAGATTTCGCCCAGCACGGTGACTATGAGGCCAAGCTGAAAGTCTTCGCCGAATGCACGATCACCGATCTGCTCACCGACGCCGGCGCGATCGCCGGGGCGTTTGGCTACTGGCGCGAGACTGGCCGCTTCATTCGTTTCGACGCTCCCGCCGTGGTGCTGGCCACTGGTGGGATCGGGAAAGCGTTCAAGGTCACCAGTAATTCCTGGGAGTACACCGGAGATGGGCACGCGCTGGCGTTACGGTGCGGCGCCGCGCTGATCAACATGGAATTCGTCCAATTCCATCCCACCGGGATGGTATGGCCGCCCAGCGTGCGGGGAATCCTGGTCACCGAGTCGGTCCGCGGCGATGGGGGCGTGCTGCGCAACGCGGAGAACGAACGTTTCATGTTCGGCTACATCCCCGAGGTCTTCAAAGACAAGTACGCGACCTCAGAGCAGGAGGCCGACCGCTGGTACGACGATCCAGACCACAACCGCCGGCCGCCAGAGCTGCTGCCGCGGGATGAAGTGGCGCGGGCGATCAACTCGGAGGTCAAGGCCGGTCGCGGGTCACCGCACGGAGGGGTTTTCCTCGACGTCTCCACCCGGCTGGCCGCCGAGGTGATCAGAAAACGGCTTCCCTCGATGTACCACCAGTTCAAGGAACTAGCCGACGTCGACATCACCGCCGAACCCATGGAGGTCGGGCCCACATGCCATTACGTGATGGGCGGTGTCCAGGTCGACCCGGACACAGCGGCGGCGTCGGTGCGCGGGCTCTTCGCCGCAGGGGAAGTGGCCGGCGGGATGCATGGCTCTAACCGGCTGGGTGGCAATTCCCTGTCCGACCTGCTCGTATTCGGCCGCCGTGCTGGCCTTGGGGCGGCGAGCTACGCCGACGCCTTAGGTGCGCGCCGCCCGGCGGTCCGCGAAACCGACGTGGAGACCGCGGCGCGGCGGGCGCTGCGCTCTTTCCGGGCGGAACCCGACGGTGCGGGCGCCGAGAACCCCTACCTGCTGCACCAAGAGCTCCAGCAGGCCATGAACGAGCTGGTGGGCATCATCCGCACAGCAGATGAGATCGAACTCGCTCTCAAGAAGCTCCGGGAACTAGCGCGGCGAGCGGAACACGTCTCGGTCGAAGGGCATCGGCAGTTCAATCCTGGCTGGCATCTCGCCCTGGACCTGCGCAACATGCTCGCGGTCAGTGAGTGCGTAGCGAGGGCGGCGCTGGTGCGCACCGAGAGCCGTGGCGGGCATACCCGGGATGATCATCCGGTGATGGATCCTGAATGGCGGCATTCCCTGCTGGTGTGCACGCGGGAGCCCAGCGGTGACGAGAGCACTGTGCGCGTCGAGCGCGAGGAGCAGGTGCCGATGCGCGCCGATCTGCTTGAGTTGTTCGAGGGTGATGAGCTGAGGAAATACTTCACCGCCGAGGAGCTCCCGGGAGGGACGGACTGATATGGGCACTCAGCGGCGTTTCCGGGTGTGGCGGGGCGACTCCCAAGGGGGGGATCTCGCCGAGTTCGACGTGGAGGTCAACGACGGCGAGGTGGTTCTCGACGTGATTCATCGCCTGCAGGCCACACAGGCCCCTGATCTCGCGGTCCGGTGGAACTGCAAAGCGGGGAAATGCGGGTCGTGCAGTGCCGAGATCAACGGTCGGCCACGCTTGCTGTGCATGACCCGGATGTCCACGCTGCCGCCGCGACAGCCAGTGACGATTACCCCGATGCGGACGTTCCCGGTGATCCGCGATCTCGTCACCGACGTCTCCTATAACTATCACAAGGCACGCGAGATCCGGGCATTCGTCCCGCCCAAGGGAGTGCAGCCGGGCGAGTACCGGATGCGGCAGGTCGACGTGGAACGTTCACAGGAGTTCCGCAAGTGCATCGAATGCTTCCTGTGCCAGAACACCTGTCACGTGATCCGCGACCATGAGGAGAATAAACCCCGTTTCTCCGGGCCGCGGTTCCTGATGCGGATCGCCGAGCTGGACATGCACCCGCTCGACGCCGCTGAGGAGGAGGGTACGGATCGTAAGCGGGCCGCCCAGGATGAGCACGGCCTGGGATTTTGCAACATCACCAAGTGCTGCACCGAAGTGTGCCCGGAGCACATCAAGATCACCGATAACGCGCTCATTCCCATGAAGGAACGGGTCGTCAGTATCCGCTTCGACCCGCTGGCCCGGCTGCTACGACGCAAAGCGCGCTAGCTAAAACGGGGATCAGCGCGGTTCGGGAGGGGCGGGCGGGGTATCATGGAAATACTGACGGTATAAGCGATCCCAGGTGCCGTCTTTGATGGCCTGCCGCAGTATCTCGGTGATCCTCTCCTGGAATACCGGGTCCCGGGCTGGCAGGCCGATGCCATATTCGATGCCCGACCGCACCAGGTACGGTCCGGCGACGCTCACGTCAAGTTTTTGTAATGCGGTAATCTTATAATCGCCGATCATGAGATCCGCGTCGCCTGTGCCTAGTAAGGTCTCACCGCTACTCGCGTCCGGAGAGGGCTTGAACGTGGTGAGGACGGGATTCGCACCGAGGCCATGGGCGATCACCTCGAGAAGCGCGATGTCGAAGCCGGTGTAGCGCAAAGAGCCCGAAGAAGCTAGCTGCGCCAGGCCAGGTGATTCGTGGATCGCGACCCGGAGCTGGCCCTGATGATTCATGGTGTGATTGAAGATCGAGCCGATGGTCGGAGAATCGCTCCGGGCCGCAGGGCCTGAAGGAGCGGAAGCTCCGCTGCCGACCAGGCCCGCAGGTGTGCCAGCGGGGATCGGGCTGCCAGTTATTGGCGCTGGCTGGGATTGGTATCCGAGCAGGCTGGCGATCCCGCCGAAGGCCCAGCCCGCCAGCCACGTCGTGGAGTACATCAGTACCACCAGTACCACCAGCATGCCGACGATCCGTTTCGGCCGCAGCCAGCCACGGCTGCGCAGAAGCCGCGCCGCCGCCCAGGCCCAGCGGACGAAGGAGCGCTTCGGAGCGGGTGCCCGAGGTGTGGAGACCGATCTGGATTCAGGACCCACGGGGATAGCTCATGTCGAACCTCACTCTGCTTCGCGACCGCCCGATCGTATGGCCGCGACCGCGCGGGTTCTGGTCATGACACGCCAGTACCCGGAGACGACAGCCAGGACAGCGGCGAGGACGGCGACGATCACGGCGCCGAGAGAGGGTACCAGCTCGATACGAATGAGAGCCTTGGCAAGGGGAGACAACCCGATAATGATCAGAATCGGGCCAACCAGGCGTTCGACGCGTTCGCGCAGCACATCGTTGATCCTCGCGCCGAAGGACAACCCGAGCTGGGAGACGATGAACGCCTGGATGGCGATCACAGCGATAACGACACCGGGCGTGGCGAGGTTGGCGCCGATGCCGAAACTGAATCCGATGGCGAACTCGTCGACACTGATCGATAGGGCCAGCCCAAGAAGCGCGAGGCCACGAGCGTGGATGAGCCGCGCAGCGCGCGCGGCTTCGTCGTCCTCGTCATGATCCTGATCGGACCACCATAGGTAACAGCCCAGAAGAATGAGCAGGCCGCCAGAGAGGTATTCCGCGAGGCTTCCCGCCAGATGCCCGGCGGATGAGCCGAGGCCAAGACCGATCAGCGGGGTACCCCCCTCGAAGAGGGTGAAGATCGCCGAGATCCGATACCTGCCGCACCTGGGGAGCCCATACGTGCCTGCCGCCGCGGCGATCGCAAACGTGTCCAGCCCCAGTGGCAACACGAACAACAGCAGAGTGAGTAGCTCGCTCATTCCGCGCGTGGTCCCCCATCTCCCGGTGCTCTGGTGACTGATGATCTCCGGTGGACACCGGTCCTGGCGCAGTGATGGCGGCGAAAACCCTACAGCGTGGCGTCTGCACATCGGACGAGCCCAGGTGAAGCTGGTCCCTAACATGGCACGAGACGGCTCCTAGGGGTACCGCTGAGACCCGATGTGGTGATGAGCCGGTCAGGGTGATGATCGTCTCCGGGTTCGGGCCGCGTCATTCGCAGGCGGATAATCTCTGCGGAACGTTTCGTCCAAACAGTCTAAACAACAGTGCCTTTGGAGTAGCCCGAAGATCCCGTGGTCGCCTGGGACTGACCATTGAGCGCAGCGGGGCGACGAAATGCTGGAGCTTCGCACGAACGGCGTTGAAAACGCATAAAGTCCCCTGGTGACTTCCCAGAAGAATCACCAGGCGCTCTCGATCGACCACACGGGGTAGGACCTATTCTTATGCTCGGCGCATTCGCTAAGACCATGGCCTTCGTATTGCCGCTGGGTCTGGACGTGCTGGCTGTCTCGGCGGCACTCGGTACTCTCGGGTTGTATGGCTGGGCGCGATGGCGGGTGTCCTTGGTGCTGGCCAGCTGCCAGGTCAGCGCGATGCTGATCGGCTTGGCGCTTGGTACCGAGCTCGCCGGGCTGATTGGCGATCCGGCCGCTTATGCCGGCGCCGGGGTCTTCATCGCGCTGGGCGCTGTTCTCCTGCTGGACCGTGATCCCAGCGAGGCGGAGCGGGTCCGCAAGCGGATGAGTGAGAACGTCTTAGGGCTCATCGGGCTGGGTATTTCGATCAGCCCGGATGAGCTCGCGGCGGGATTCGGTTTAGGTCTGGCTCATATCCCGGTTACGGCGGGTTTCGCGGCGATCGCCTGCCAGGGCGTGATCGCCTCCCAGCTCGGATTGTTCATCGGGTCGCGGATCGGCTCACGATTTCACGAGATGGCTGGTCGGCTCGCGGCGATCGGCCTGCTTCTGATTGGCTTGTACCAGCTCATCGAGCAGCTCATCGGCGGATAGTGATTACGCGCCGAGCCCCGCGATCACTCCCGGTGCCTCAGGCACCGGCGATTCCCGGCCACCGCGCTGGCTGCGGTTGCGGCGTTCCAGATAGCTCGCGAGCGCTGAGAGCGCCACGCACAAGGTGATGTACACCGCGCCAACGACGAGCGCGGTGGGGATGATGGGGCGCCCGAATTCTGCGAGGCCGCCCAGGTAACGCGCTTCGAAGAGCAGCTCCTGGTAGGTGATCAGGAAGCCGAGCGCGGTGTCTTTCAGCAGGACGACGAGCTGGCTCACGATCGTCGGCAGCATGGCCCGCACCGCCTGGGGGAGAAGCACCAGCCGCATAACCTGGTTCTTCCTCAGGCCCAGGGCATAGGCGGCTTCGCGCTGCCCGCGTGGCACGGCGCGCACACCGGCCCGGAGCACCTCGGCGAGCACCGAACCGTTGTAGAGAGTCAGCCCTGCCACGACGGACCAGAAGACCCCGAGCCGCAACCCCGCCTGGGGCGCGGCGAAGAACAAGAAAAAGATCAGCACTACGAGCGGGATCGCCCGGAAGAACTCAACGATCGCCGTCCCGGGCGCGCGCAGCCACGCGTGGTCGGACAATCGTGCGAGGGCCAGCACAGCGCCGAGAGCGAGGGCGAGCAGCGCCCCAGCGGCGAACGCGCGCAGCGTGGCGCCCAGGGCGGCCACCAACTGCGACTGGATGTCGGTGTAGAGCAGCCACTCCCATTTCGTGCCGTCGAACTGGCCCGTCGCCCAGAAACGGTAACCGACGTAGCCGATCAGCGCGGCGATGCCCAGAGCCGCGATCACGCCGAAGATCCTGTTCCGGGCGCGGGCCCGGGGACCGGGCAGGTCGTAGAGCACCGAGGTCACCGGGCCACACTCCAGCGCTTCTCGAGGATTCGCTGGGTCACAGTCAGCGGGATGACAAGGATCAGGAAGCCGATGGCGATCCAGGCCATCCCGATGAGGACTGGCGCGCCCCGCTCGGAGAGAGCCGGGGTGATCTGGCCCGCCTCGGCGACCGAGAAGCCGGCCGCGACCGTGGTGTTCTTCAGCAGCGAGTTGAGCACGCTGGTGATCGGTGGCACGACGGATCTGACGGCTTGCGGGACCACGATCGCCGTGAGGGTCTGGGTGAAGGTCAAGCCCAGCGCCCGCGAGGCCTCGGCCTGCCCCACGTCCACCGTGTTGATGCCGGAACGCACGACTTCGCACACGAACGCCGCCGTGTAGACGGCCAGGGCCAGCACGGCCCGGGTGAAGAAGGAGACATCGATCAGATCCAGCCTGGGGTAGGCGAAGGCGAAGAAGAAGAACACCAGGGTCAGCGGCGTGTTCCGGAAGACCGTGACGTACCCAGTGCCCACCAGGCGCAACACCGGGACCGGGCTGACTCGCATCGCGGCCAGCAGCGTGCCGAGCGCGAGCGCGCCGATACCCGCGAGGATGAACAGCAGGATCGTGTTCCGGAATCCCGTGATGTACAGGTCCCAGTTATCGACGAGAAGCTCGATCACTCCTGCCTCATCGGGCGCTCACCGCCGCCGACCCTCGTCAGTACCGGTTGACGGCTGGCGGTGTCGCCTCCGTGCCGGAGACCCCGAGTGTGCCGTCGTAGATCTGCTTCCAGGTGCCGTCGTTGACAGCGGCTTCCAGGATGTCGTTGATCTTGGTGCGCAGTGCGGCGTCGTCATGGGCGAGGCCAACTCCGTAGGGCTCCTGGGAGAACGGCGTACCGACCACTTTGAGGTTCTGGGGATCCTGCGCGACGTAACCCTTCAGGATGGCGTCGTCGGTGGTCACCGCATCGACCTGACCCGCGGTCAGCTGGTCGACGCACTGCGAGTAGGTCTGGAACTCCACGATCTGGCTGGTGAGGTGCTGCTCGCGGACCCGGCGGATGGGCGTCGAGCCAGTCACAGAGCAGACTCGCTTGCCCTGGAGCGTGCTGGGACCGGTGATCGCCTGGTTGTCGGCCTTGACGAGCAGGCTCTGACCGGCGATGAAGTAGGGACCCGCGAAGGAGACCTGCTTCTTGCGCGCGTCAGTGATCGTATACGTACCCACGTAGTAGTCGACCTGCCCAGTGCTGAGTGCCTGCTCGCGGGCCGCTGACGGGATCACCATGTACTTGATCTTCGTGCCCGGATCGAAGCCGAGCCTGGCGGCGATCAGCCGGGCGATCTCGATGTCGAAGCCCTCATACTTGCCGCTCTTGGGGTTGAGGTAGCCCAGGCCGGGCTGATCGTTCTTGACACCGATGACGACAGTGCCGCGCTGGGTCATCGTGGTGAAGGTCGGCGAGCCCGCCACGACGACGTTCTGCGCCACGCTGGGTACCGGAACCTTGCCGCCGCTCGCGCCCGGTGAGGCCTCCCGCCCGCAGGCGACGAGTGCGAGGCCGCCGACCACGAGGCAGGCCGCCATGGCGCGTAGCTTCATTTTCTCGTTCCCTCCTGGACATCGTTGTCAGTGAGTCAAGATCTTGCCGAGGAAATCCCTGGCGCGGGCCGAGCGCGGCGTGGTGAAGAACTGGCCTGGCACCGAATCCTCGACGATCTCACCATCGGACATGAAGACCACCCGGTCCGCCGCGCGGCGCGCGAAGCCCATCTCGTGAGTGACCACCACCATCGTCATGCCCTCCCGGGCCAGCGAGGTCATCACCTCGAGCACCTCCTGGACCATCTCGGGGTCCAGCGCTGAGGTCGGCTCATCGAAGAGCATCACCTTCGGGCGCATGGCCAGCGCGCGGGCGATCGCGGCCCGCTGCTGCTGGCCGCCGGAGAGCTGGGCGGGGTATTTGTCCGCCTGGTCGCGGATTCCCACCCGGGTGAGAAGTGCCGCAGCGGCCTCACGCGCCTCGCTCTTACTGATCCGGCGCACCCGCACCGGGGCGAGCTCGACGTTCTGCGTGATCGTCAGGTGAGCGAACAGGTTGAACTGCTGGAACACCATGCCGACGTCGGCCCACAGCCGTGCCAGCGCCCGGCCCTCCTCGGGCACGGGCACGCCGTCGATCTCGATAACTCCCTCGTCGATGGGTTCCAGCCGGTTGATCGTGCGGCACAGCGTCGACTTGCCGGACCCGGAGGGACCGAGTACCACCACCACCTCGCCGCGCGCCACCTCCAAGTTGATGTCCCGCAGCACGTGCAGCGACCCGAAACGCTTGTGCACCCCCGCCATCCGGATCATTGGCGCGCCAGTGCGCGCGATCGTGCTCATCCGGGCCCTCCGGCCCCGCGGCCGGTTTGGGCCGGGCTTACGCTGAGCGGATAAGGAGGGATGAGCCGCAGATGATCACCGCGCAGCGCCCGCGCAGCTACCGCGTTCGTACCTTCGGCTGCCAGATGAATGTGCACGACTCCGAACGGTTGGCCGGATTGCTCGAGGCGGCAGGATATGTGCCCGCCGAGCGCAACGCTACCCCGGACGTCATCGTGCTCAACACCTGCGCGGTTCGGGAGAACGCGGACAACCGGCTCTACGGCAACCTGGGCCACTTACGCCCGATCAAGCACGCGCACCCCGGGATGCAGATCGCCGTCGGCGGTTGCCTGGCCCAGAAGGACCGCGGCGAGATCACCCGCCGGGCGCCCTGGGTCGATGTGGTGTTCGGCACCCACAACATCGGCTCGCTGCCGGTCCTGCTGGAGCGGGCCCGGCATAACCAGCAAGCGCAGGTCGAGATCGCCGAGTCGCTGGAGGTATTCCCCTCCACGCTGCCGGCCAGGCGGGACTCGGCGCATTCGGCGTGGGTGTCGATCTCGGTTGGATGTAACAACACCTGCACCTTCTGCATCGTGCCCGCGCTGCGCGGCAAGGAGGTCGATCGCCGCCCTGGCGAGGTGCTCGCCGAGATCGAGGCGTTGGTGGGCGAGGGCGTGCTCGAGGTAACCCTGCTGGGTCAGAACGTCAACGCCTACGGCGTCGGCTTCGGGGACCGGAGCGCGTTCGCCAGCCTGCTGCGGGCCTGCGGGCGGATCGGGGGCCTGGAGCGGGTCCGCTTCACCTCACCGCACCCGCGGGATTTCACCACCGATGTCATCGACGCGATGGCGCGGACCCCGAACGTCTGCCACCAGCTGCACATGCCCCTGCAATCCGGCTCGGACGCGGTGCTGCGGGCCATGCGCCGCTCCTACCGGGCGCAGCGTTACCTCTCGATCGTCGATGAGGTCCGCGCCGCCATGCCCGGTGCCGCGATCTCGACCGACATCATTGTGGGCTTCCCCGGCGAGACCGAAGCCGATTTCCAGGCGACTCTGGATGTGGTGCGCCAGGCCCGCTTCGCTCAGGCGTTCACCTTCCAGTACTCGCGCCGTCCCGGCACCCCGGCCGCCGAAATGACTGGGCAGTTGCCCAAGGCGATCGTCCAAGAACGCTATGAGCGACTCGTGGCGCTGCAGGAGGAGATTTCCTGGGAGCTCAACCGGGCCCTAATAGGTAGCGTGGCCGAGGTGCTGGTCTCCGAGGGCGAAGGTCGCAAGGACGCGGCGACTCAGCGGATGAGCGGGCGGGCGCGTGATGGCCGCCTGGTGCATTTCGAACCGGGTGACACCGGGGTCAGGCCAGGTGACGTGGTCCACGTGGAGATCACCTACGGCGCGCCGCACCACCTGGTGTCTGAGCGGGCGCCGCGGGAGCACCGGCGGACCGCTGCGGGTGACGCCTGGGCGGCTGGCCGTCGCCCCGCGACAGCGCTGGTTCCCTCGCCCGTATCGCTGGGGCTGCCCCCGTTCGGCCGGCCGGTCCGATGAACGGCGATCCGGAGGGCATCGCCGGGCTGCGGGCCGAGATCGACGCGGTGGAGCGCCGGGCGCTGCGGCGGGTCGATCCAGGAGCCCGGGCGGCGGTGATCTCCGGCGCGATCATGGTGTTACTGCTCGCCGTCACGCTGCCGTGGGTCGGTGAGGCCAGCGGCTGGGTGGTGCTCACCGGCAGCGCCAATCCCGCTGATCGGGTAGGGCTGCTGCCCCGGATGTTCGGTGTGCTGGCGCTGGGCCTGGGGGTCGGATTGTCAGCGCTGGCCCTGGTCACCCGCCGCTGGGGGCTGGTGTGGGCCAGTGCGCTGGGTTGCGCGTACTGCGTCCTGGATGGCGTGTGGGCGATCTGGTCCCGGCAGACCGGGCACGGCCCCGGACCAGGCATCGGGCTGGTGCTCGCGGTGCTGGCCATGGTGGTGCTGGCCGCGCAATGGGTCAGGCTAGCGGTCGCCCGCAGGTAACGTGTGCTCGTAACATCACCTGCTGGTGACCGCGCGCTCGGCGGCGGCGAGCCACTCCCGCCACTGGTCAGCCTGGGCTTGCGCGGTGCTGGCGCGGCGGTTGTCCCCGGCTGCGCGGGCCTTGGCCGCCTGGGCCTCGTATTGCCGCACCCGCTCCCGGAATTGGGCGACCCTGGCCCCGGATTCGGAGTCAGCTCCTCGCCACTGCGCGTTGCCGACGGCGCGGACCTTCTCCTCGACCGCCCGCAGCCGGGCCTCGAGTTCCTTGATGCGATCCCGGGGGACCTTGCCGACGGTCTCCCAGCGTTCCTGAATATCCCGCAACTGCGCGCGGGCCGCGTCGACGTCAGCGCGTGGATCGATCCGCTCCGCGGCGGCGAGGAGTTCCTCCTTGCGCGCGAGGTTCCGCTCGAACTCCGAGTCCCGCCCGGCGAACGCGGCGGTGCGAGCGCTGAAGAACGATTCCTGGGCGGTGCGGAACCGCTCCCACAACGCGTCGTCGGCTTCCTTGGGGGCGCGTCCGGCCGCCTTCCATTCCGCCATGAGGTTCCGGAACCGGCTCGCGGTGGGCCCCCAGTCAGTGGAGCTAGCCAGCTTCTCGGCTTCCACGGCCAGTTCCTCTTTGCGATTGCGGGCTCCGATGCGCTGCCGATCGAGCTCTGCGAAGTGCGCGCCGCGCCGCCGCACGAAGGTGTCCCGGGCCTTGGAGAACCGGCGCCACAAGGCCTCGTCGCTCTTGCGGTCCGCGCCCTTGATGGTTTTCCACTCATCCAGGATTTCGCGCAGCCGGTCGCCGCTGGCCTTCCACTGGGTTGACTCGGCGCCAATTCGCTCGGCCTCTTCGGCCAGTGCCTCCTTGCGGGCGGTCGCTGCCGCTCTGGCCTGCTCACGGGCCGCCTTGGCGTCGGCCAGCGATCCCTCCGCGTGCCGCCGCAGATGATCCAGCAGCGCGGTGAGCCCGGCGAGATCACCGATGACGGTGGGCTCGACCAACTCCTCACATAGGGTGCGGATCCGGGACAGCGCCTGCTTGGGGTCACCGACTCCGGAGCTCAGCCGGGCCTGGAGCAGCTCGGCCTCGGTGAGCAGGTCATCGAAACGCCGGGCGAAATGCGCCAGGCCCTCCTCATCCGGGCCGGCCTGCCATGAGCCCACGGGGCGTTCGCCATCAGCGGTCTGGGTGTACACCGTGCCGTCCGGGGCGATCCGTCCCCAGCGTCGCGGCTCCCGGCAGGCGCGCGTGACCGCGGGTGGGGGCCCGGGTGGGGAACCGGTCTCCGGGCGCTGCTCGGTGTCCTTCTGCTC
>DASTBN010000327.1:0-6151 GCA_035712045.1 Pseudonocardiaceae bacterium | reverse complement strand
GTCATCACTGGCGCTGGCCAGGGTGCGCCCATCCGGGCTAAACGCCGCCGAGAAGACCGTGCTGGTGTGACCGCTGAGAGTGCCCAGGTGCGCGGGCTGGCGGGGGTCGCCGAGATCCCACAGCCGGATGGTCCGGTCATCACTGGCACTGGCCAGGGTGCGCCCATTCGGACTGAGCGCCACCGAGCGGACGGTGTCGGTGTGACCGCTGAGAGTGGCCAGAGGCGCAGGGTGGTGGGAGTCGCCGAGATCCCATAACCGCACGGTCCGGTCATCACTGGCGCTGGCCAGGGTGCGCCCATCCGGGCTAAACGCCACCGAGTAGACCGTGCTGGTATGACCGGTCAGCTGAGTGGCGTAAGGGCTGGCGGCGACGCTGAGCACGCTGCCCCGGGCCTCGGTGGTGGGGATCAGCCGGTAGGCGGCCACAGCGAGCTGGGCGGACAGGGCCGGATTGATGGTGCGTAGCTCCAGGGCCTGCCCGGCGACGTGCTGGGAGACCGCGACATCCCGCTGATGCGCCGCATCGCGCCGCTGAACAACCGCCACACCAGCCCCCACCAGCGCGGCGAGAAGCAACACCGACAACACAGTGACCGCGCGCCCTCGCCTAAACCGCTCCCAGCGGATACTGGCGAGGAAGAAGTCACAAGCTGTCGAATTCAGGGTCACACGATCAGTGATCAGATCACCTCTTTGAATGTGGGCTCCGGTGTCGGCTACTGCGGCGGCGAGTTGGCCCCCGCTCCACAACCGCTCGCGCGGGCGTCCTTTCGCGTGCCACTCCTTGGCGTCCTGCTCGAGCGCGCCTCGAGCGCGCAGTGCCGGCTCATTCTTCTCAATAGCCTGGGCTAGTGGCGGCCAGGCGGTGAAGAACGCCTCGTGCGCGACACCGAGCATCACCGTGTCCGCGCGCTTATTGCTAGTGAGCAGACGGTGCGCGATGAAAGCATCTAACTCCGTCCGCACCGGCGGAGGCAGCTGCTGGGAGTCAACGTCAAGCCGGGTTGGCCGCCCCGGCTCATGGACGTGGACCAGCCGCAGCAATGAGCCCAGGACATCGGTCTCGCCCCGTCCATTGCCGGCTCGCTGATTCGCGGCTAGTGCCTCGGCCAGCGCGAGATCAGCTTGACGGATCAGCGCGCCCCGCACGCCGCCAAGCTGGTCATACCGGTCAGAGGACAACATGGCCCCCCGGGGCAGGCCCAAGGCGAGCTGTTCGAGGGTGAACGCCAGCAGGGGCAGTGCGTCACCTCTGTCGGTCTCGGAGACCATGCGGCTGACCAGCTCAGGGTCCACCCTCAAACCCGCCCGCCGAGCCGGCCCCTCGATCACCCAGGGCAACCTCTCCCTAGCCAGCGGCCGTACGGTCCTGCGGCAGATCGGCAGCCGCGCCAGATCGGGGTCAGCCAGCAGCGAATCGAGGAACTCCGTACGAAGGGTCGCTACCACCTGAACCGGTCCGGCTGGTCCGGCTGTCTCGGGTCGAAGCATCTCGGCGAGCTGGGCACGGCCCGTGGTGGAGGACCGGGTCAGGATCTCCTCGAACTGATCGATCACGACCAGCAGTCGCCGCCGTGGTGGCGAGAAGCCCGCACACAAGAGATCTTCGACCACACAGACCAGGCCGTTGTCCTCGTCGAGGCGCTGTCGGATCTGTGACGGGGTGCTGTGTGCGGCGTGAGCAAGCTCCTGGGAGAGGGCTGCGACCGGATCCGTGCCGGGCACGAACGGAGCTAGTGTCGCCCAGCCCGGCTCGCCGGCCATAGCGTGCAGCAGACCTGCGCGCACCAGGGAGGACTTCCCGCATCCGGAGGGGCCCACGATAATGACGATCTGCTCTTCGCCACGATTGGCCAGCGATCGCAGCAGGCACGCAAGTTCGGCCACTTCATCGCGACGGCCAAAGAACGCCCGGTGCATGCCAACATCGAATGCGCGGAGACCAGGAAACGGTGATCGGTCATCCGGCCACCCCGCCCCGCCAGTGACATCGATCTCGCGGAGTACCCCGCAGATCCGCTCCCGTGCTTGCCCACCGTGATAAGCGATGTGCTGGAGATCGCCTAGCTGCGGATGGCGCACCCCTTCCTCGTATGCTAGTGGCATCAGCTTGGCGCCGAGGGTCTTCGCGGTCATTATCTCACCAAAACAGCACTGAGAGGTGACATAATCAGTGGTCACGACACAGAGAAGGACATCGGCCCGCCTCAGCTCCTCATACAGTCGCTCTTCCCACGGATCTCCACCCCCGATACCGTCCTCCCGGTCATAATCCAGGAAAACGTCATGACCGTCCGCTCTCAGCCAGTCACGTACTTCGGCAGCTCGTTCGTTGTCCTTGCTCGAATGACTGATGAAGACTCGTGCCATAGCACCTCTCCACGGCGGGTCGCCAGCATGAATACAAGTTACGGCATTGGTCACCTGCCGAGCTAGAGAAAAAACTGTGGCCGCGCCGCCAGTTGTTCTGCTCCTTCCCGTTGCGCAGCGCATGAGGCATCCAGGCTGTCTGTGACGTCGTGCCGGACGTTGGTGACGTGCTGGTAGCGAGCGATCCTCGATGAGCTGAACCATCCCATCATGTCCATCACCACACGAGGCCAGCCCATCCAGGCCATGAGATCCTTGGTGCTGACCTAGCGCACTACATGACTTCGCCGGGGTCCTGAGGGTACGTCGCCGACGGTTTTGCTCCATGGATATTCGGGCAGGTGGAGTATGCGGAACAGTTTCGAAATTTGGAACGGTCTTCCAGTAAGGGGGCGGACAGGGGTCTATTTTGACAGTACCGAATGCGCGAAGATCCCCAATCGTGCCTTCCTCTGACCTGGCCGCCAATACCGGCTGGGTCAACGTCGGCACCGACCACGACACCGCCACCTCGCAGGGGAGCCGTTGCGTTCACTGGGGTCAGTGACGATTGGGGCCAAGCGTCACCGTCGCGATCTCGGTCCATTCGTAACGCCCGTGATCGCGATTCAGATCGAGAAGGGAAACCGAAGACACCAATACGTCAGTAACGGGAAGCCGCTGTTGCTTTATCGTCACATCAATCCGCTCCATGGGTGCGATCCCGTTGGAATAGGCGAGCGAAATATGTGGCCGAAATCCGTCCATTGATTCGGGGATGTTTTCGTAGCCCCACACATCCCCGATCCCATTCCTGAGCTCCTGCTTTACCTGCGCTAGCCGCTCGACTGGATGAAGATTCATATGAAGAGCCTCCTCGTCGATACGGGGCTCATCGATCCTCACTCTTATCGGCTCCAGCTGTGCGCAACGAGACGACGCGGAAGCTGCAATTTTCCTGATATCCGCCGCGCTCACTTCGTCGGTAAATCCGATACCCTGGAGCGTCATGTGGATTCCGTCGATTCCCACCGGGTCGAGCGTCTCGATCTGCTTAATGACCGGAGCGTATGAGGAAGTAATTTGACGCATGGGATCACTTGACGGGAAAATGATATGCCATGTGTAGAAGGACCGGCCCTCGTGCCAGCCGGGACGCCACCACCAGTGATCGCGAGTCATGCCAGACGAAGCGCTCAAGCCACTACACTTTCTTGCCGCCCGGGGACCGGACCCGATCTCGCGGAGCTCCGTCTTCTCGGCCAGACATGGCTGCGGGCGAGAAGCGCGCCGTCACGAAGCTCCGTTAAGAACCGGCAGTCACGAGGCGGTCAGTACCGGGTGATGTTCTCGTCGTCTCCGAGCAGCGCGTCACCCAGCGCGGTGAGCCCGAACGCGCCGAGGGCGCTCGCGACCTGTTCCCGGCAGGCCATGATGTCGGTCTTGATCGCCTCGGTGCCGCTGCGGACGCACTCGGCGACGATCTTCGCGATCGACTCGGCGATCTCGCTGGCTGGCTTGTTGTGCAGGATGCAGCGCAGCGGCAGGTAGTTCGCGGCCAGGCAGCCGACCGCCCGGCCGACGTAGGCGACGGGAGGGATCGCGCCCATCCCCATCGGGGCCTCGGTCTCTAGCAGGCCTTCCCGCTCCAGGCGCCTGCGGATCCGGGACTCAATCGGCGCGCGTTCCCCCGTTGAGAGAATGTCGTCCGGCAGCGCGGCCAGCGCTTCCTCGATGACTTTCTGCTCAGCCTCCGACAGCAGCGCGAACTTGGCGAAATCTGTCTGCTTCGCTTGAGTCACCGTTGGCTCCAACCTGGGCGCAGAGTATTCCGGTAGCGTAGCGCAGAAGATCCCCCGGCAGCGGGTACGTGCGTAACGGGCCACCGCTGCCCCGGGACCGGCATGGGATGACCGCGCCCGCCCCGACACGGTCGTTCGAGGCGCTCGATCCCGAGTTCGCCGGTGTGACCGGGCCGGCAGAGATGTTCGTAAGACAAGCCGCCTGCTGCCGTCGGGCCGCAGGTGGATCTGCGGTGCGTGGATTACCTGCCCAACCGCAAGCACCCCACTCATCCCGGAACGCGGAACCCGCGCAGGGCGGGACAGATTAGGTGGCCGGGCGTGGCTTCTTGGAGCGCGCGGGCTGGGCTTAGCGGTGGTAGACGGGCCGGCCCATCCACCAGTTACCGGGGGCGTCCGGGTCGTTGCTGGACCAGTACTCGACGATGGCTTGGGTGAACTCCTCAGCTGACAGGTAGCCGTCGCCGTCAGTGTCCAGATGCGCGAAGGCTTCGTTGGCGTCGGCCTCGGGCAGGCCGGGGAAGTGCCCACCCAGGAACGTCCAGTACTCCGCAGGGCTGATTTGACCGTCGTGGTCGGTGTCCGCGATCGCCAGGAACGCCGTGGCGAGTGCCCCGACGGTTGCCTGCGCGGCGGCCGGGTCGCTAGCCAGTTCCCTGGTGGATTCCAGGAACTGTTCCTTGGAGATCGCGGTGCCGCCGCCGGGAATGTGCGGTAGGTGCAGGTCCCGCCAGATTCGCAGATAGGCCTCGATGATTTGCTGCTCGGATGGTGAGCTGGGCGCGTGGCCGAGCGATGTAGCGACCCGCTGGCCCATCAGGACGTGATCGTACTCGGTGAGCTGGCCATCGCCATCGGCGTCGAGATGGTCGAAGCCATAGTTGATCTTGGCGGTGAGGATGTCGGGAGTGGCCATGGGAACCTCCGTGTGGCTGACCGATTTTATCGCCGACTGCACTGCCAGGCCGCGACTGTCTCGGGAGAAGCCGGACCGGCGAGGGTGCCGCGCGCCAGCACGACGACCCCACCAGACACGAAGTGCGCCGGGCATGGCAAGCTGAAGGACACGTAACACCGCTCCGGGGGCAAGGCCTGTTGTGATGTGCACATTGGCTGCTGCTGTCTGGAATCAGGCTCCTCGGGGACCAGATGGCAGCGGCTGAAGGTGCCAGGTCGGCTCCCGCCGGCTGCAACGGCGGGAGCCGAACCTGGGGTTCCCCAGCCCTGGGTTCGTTCAGCGCATCCCCGCCCGGATGGAACAGGTTGGCCAGGCTCTCCAACCCTGAACGCGGAGCACCTTCTCTGCGATGGCGATCTGCTGCGACCGGGTGGCCCGGTTGGCGGTGCTAGCGTAAGCACCTCCACCAAAAGAACGCCACGTTCCCCGGCTGAATTGCAAGCCACCGTAATACCCATTGCCGGTGTTCGCCCCCCAATTACCGCCACTTTCGCATTGCGCCACACGATCCCACGGATCCTGACGTGCCGGACCCGCCTGGGCTGATGTCGCGAATACCAATGCGGTCGTCACGGCGATCAAGGCGGTACCGATATATGCGAATAATCGGGAGGTGCGTGTCATGTCCATTCTCCGTGAACGCGCTCACGGCTGATGGCAAGGCATTCGGGTATCGCGCGGAATTCCGGTTTTCCGCGTCGACGCTGTTTCCCATCGACCCGCTGCTAGCCTGCGCCCTGTCCCGATTCAGGGTGAGGTTACGGTATCCGGTCCCGGGGGACAGGGTTGGAGCGCACCGGTCCGGATTCCCGCACAAGGTGGCTCCGTTGCGTGGGACGCTAATGACCGTACGGATCACCGCGGGTTATGCAAGAGGGGTGATGACGCGGCCAGTCGGGCAGGGGTACGGTGGTCGTGTTGTCACCCAACGCGACCGGTAACCATGTTTCTCCAGCTTAAGGGCTGGATCGCGCCAACACTAGGTAGTCGACTTTGCCCGTTTTTTGGGCCGATCAGCTGATGCCTGGACCACTCGTTC
>DASTBN010000326.1:0-2905 GCA_035712045.1 Pseudonocardiaceae bacterium | reverse complement strand
ACCCTCAGCGACGAGGAGGACGCGTTCATCCGCAACGAGCGGGTGATGGGGAAGATCAGCTGGCGCTACTGGGCCGAGCGCTATGCCACCATCTCGCTCGCCGCGCAGGCGATCGGACCGATGTTCCCGCTGTGGGAGTCGCAGACCCTGCTGCTCGATCGGATCGGCGATCTGGAGTGGGCGCGATACGAGGAGCAGCATCCGGACGGGGTGGTGGTCGACATCCTGAAAGATCGGCAGGTCGGGGCGTCGACGATGGCCGCGAGCTTTCTCGCCCACCGCATCACCACCCACCCGAACGTCAATGCGCTGTCGGCGAGCGACGTGCCCGAGTCGTCGACCAACGTCTGGGACATGCTCGAACGGATCGTCGATCATCTGCCGTGGTGGATGCGGCCGCAGATTCTGGAGCGGACCAAGAACGACGAGATGGTGTTCTCGCTGGGGAGCCGGGTGCTGATGGGCGCGAGCAAGTCGACCCGCGGCCGGGACAAGACGACCCGGACCGCGGAATCGGCCAAGGGCCAGCTCGGTCGCGGCCGCACCCTGTCGTGTGTCCATCTCTCGGAGCTGGCGACCTGGACCAACCCGGATCAGATCGACACCGCGCTCGAACCCGGGATTCCGGTGAGCCCGCAGACCGTGTGGCTGAAGGAGTCGACGGCGCAGGGGAAAGGGCCGCACAACTGGTGGTATCAGGACTGGCAGCTGGCCAAGAGCGGACGCGGGAGGAGTGTCGCGGTGTTCATCCCCTGGTACCTGGAGCGGCGCCGGCACTGGCTGCCGTGCCCGGCCGGGTGGGTGCCGGCGGAAGAAACCCTGGCGCACGCGCGGCGGATCGAAGAGTCGAGCCCGCGCTGGTGCCGCGGCCGGACCTACCGTCCGGTCCGTGAGCAGCTCTATTGGTACGAGCAGGCCAAGGCGATTGCGGTGACCAAGGATGCGCTGGAGGATTTCCTGGCCGAGCATCCGGCCGATGACGAGGAGGCGTTCCAGTTCTCGGGCAAGAGCGTGTTCTCCTCGCTGGTCCGCGATCGGATCCGGCTGCAGGCGCGGCCGCTCGCCGGGATGGTGACGATCAAGTCGAACCGGGAACTGGGGACGCTGCCATGAGTCTGTGGGTCTTCCCGCGCGACGACGACGGACTGACCCGCACCGAGCGCGAGGCCCAGGCCAGGCAGCACGCGCCGCTGCACATCCCCGCCGGCTTCGGGATGCGCTCGCTCGACCAGACCGCGCAGCAGCAGGCGTGGCGTGAGGTCGGCGACGAGCCGTGCCCGACCGACTGTCTGCTGGTCTGGGAGGCGCCGCGCAAGGGCCACCGCTACGTCGTCTCAGCCGACATCTCCTCGGGGCAGAAGCTCGATTACTCGGTCGCCGATGTGACCCGGGTCTCGACCCTGCGCGAGCCTGCTGAACAAGTCGCGCAGTTCCGCACCAACACCATCGACGAATCGGACTTCGCCTACATCCTCGATGCGATCGGCCGGCTCTATCACAGCGGCATCGGCGGCGACGACCAGCACGCGCTCGTCGCGGTCGAGACCAACGCGATGGGGGTGTCGACGGTCCGGGAGCTGACCAAACACATCGGCTACACCAACGTGTTCATCTGGAAGTACTGGGACGTCGCCGACGACAAGGACCAGTCGCGGCGCTTCGGCTGGACCACCAGTCAGCGCTCGCGGCCGATCATGCTGCAGCACTACGTGCATTTAATCCGGCAGGTCGATCCGCACACCGGCTGGCCCGACTACCGGGTCAACTCCCCGGCGACCATCGAAGAACTCTCGGCGTTCCAGTCGCCCGGCCCGCTGTGGATGGCCGAAGCGGTCGACGGCGCGCACGACGACTGCGTCATGGCCGGGGCGATCGGCCAGATCGTGATCAAGCTCGAATACGAATCGCTCGGCGAGACGATGCACGATCGGCGGCGGCGGACCGGCGAGGAAGTGGCGCGGGCCGAGGCCCAGGCCGAGCGGGCCGGGCGGGCGGTGGATTTCCAGAACTCCGATGCCACCTACGATCAGATGATGGGGAGAGAAGACGACTGGACGTCGATGGATGCCGACTCCCTCGAACGCGTCCACCTCTACACCGTCGACAGCGTCTGGAGCCAGCGATGATCGTGACCGTGAAGATCGACGATGACATCGGGCTGACCTACCAGGAGGAAGCCGGCGAGCGCCACCTGGATCTGCAGACGGTCCTGGCCGACCGCCTCCACCGGGCCGGCGATCTCGACCCGCGCGCCCGCTACCTGATCGTCACCGGGCGGACGCGAGAACAGCTCGAAACCCGGCTGGGCGGGATGCCGGTCGTCGATGCCCAGGATTTACTGTCCAAGGTGACGCGGATGGCGCGGATCGGGATCGGCGACTGCGAGCTGACCCTGACCCCGGGGCAGCTGGAGGAGCTGACCCGCCTGGCCCACAAACAGTCGAAGACGGTTTCGCGTATGCTCTCCGAGATGTGGGCGACCTTCACCAGCGAGTTCTTCACCCGGATCCCGCACCAGAAATAGTGCCCTGGCGGGCGGCTGACTGTTGAAAGGGAAGGAGCCATGCACATGCCGCTGTTGATGCTGATTCTCGTCCTGGTGGCGATGCTCGCGGCGGTCAGCTCGGTCGGCAACCCGCCGTGGTGGCCGTGGGGGCTGCAGGCGTCGGTGATCCTGCTGTCGATCATCGTGCTGCTGATCCTGGTCGGCGTGAAAGTGTGAACGCCGATGGTCCGGCATGATCTGGTGTGCCCGCGGTGTGAGCGCATCGAGCGGGACGTCATCTTCACCGCGGCGGCAATCGACGCCTGGAAGGCCGACCCGCACGCCCACCCGCTCGCCATCTGTCCTGCCTGTCGTGTCGATCCGGATCCGACGATCGAGATGCTGGTCGAGATGGCGATC
>DASTBN010000325.1:0-9298 GCA_035712045.1 Pseudonocardiaceae bacterium | reverse complement strand
GGATCATCGAGCAAGTCATCGCCCACCTCAAGACCTGGCGAATCCTGGACACCGACTACCGGCGGCCGATCGGCACCTTCCCCGAAACGATCTCAGCCGTTATCGCGCTCCACTTCTGGCGCTCCGCGTGAATAAGCCTCCATGTTCACACTGCTATACGTGCTAGCACGACGTAGGCGTCCCGTCCGTCTCCTTAAATACCCTGACAGGGCATCGCTCCCGCGCCCCGGAGGATTGCGGCGGGCTAGTCGCCAACCCACCGCAGGGGCCGGTACCGGTTTCAGGCGTCTTTCCGGCAGGCACCACATCACACCTTCTGGAGACTGGGCTTCAGGTAATCCGACTTTCGCCCTATCGTGCGGATCTCCCGGCACGCCACCCCATACGCCTGGGCTTGTGCTGCCGGTTTTCTGGCATGCTATTTTCCCTTATTGTCCTTTCGGACTCCGGTCAGCCATCAGATCCAGAGATATCTCCTCCCATCCCTGCCCGCTAAACGGGCGATATAACAGCGCGCCTCATGGCGCACCGACTACTATTGGCTCACCGTCACCTTGGGGCTCGCGCCCGTTAGGCGATCCCGTGGTACGTCTTAGTTGTACGTATCGAGCGTGATTTAGGCAGTCCACTCATCTCCTTAAATGCCCTCCCTGGGCATCGCCCGCATCATGGAGGTTGCGCCGACCTACATCCCAGGCCAGCGCATGACACGGCACCGGTTTCAGGCATCGTTCCCGGTGGGTGCGAGTATTCACCGAGCGGAGATTGGACTTCAGGCAATCCAGCTTTTGCCATGTCACGCGGATCTCACCGTGCCTCTGTTCGATGCCTCCGCCAGACCACGGCTTCAATGGCATGCTCTTGTTCCATCCACCTTTTGGCTTCAGGTAAGCCATCAGATCCAGAAACCTTCCTCCAAGTTCCTCCCAACTGTGTTGGGGATACAACCAAGCGCCACACGGCGCACGATGTAGGTTCGCCGAGACGGCTTCGCCCGGTAACGCCCTGCGTGCAGCCTGGCGTGCAGGGCGGCCAGATTCGTCTCCAGCTCCTGCCCGTAGGCTTCCCACCTGACCCCATCCACCCCCGGTGCGGCCTGCGGGCGGATCGCCCGGTACGCCGACCGGAGCCGGGCGAGGTCGACGTGGTGCAGCAGCGCGGTGAACCGCGCTTCCCTATCCCTTCGTGCCACTTCACGCACACGTGCCAGCGCACTGGGCGCACCCTGCCCGGCGCTGCGTCCGGGGCGCGTTTTGCTGGCCGTGTTCCCCTTGGCCGGTCCCCTTTCCTCCACCACCTCCGCCCCCGCTGGCGCGGCGTTGTTCGGCGGCTTCGCAGGTACTACGGGACCGTCTGACTTCCCACGCTCGTGCATCTCAGGCGTACGACCTCAGCCTTCCCTGAGCGGCCCGCCCGGTGATCAGCCCGGCGGGCGAGCAATGGGACCTCCCGGTTCTCGCGCGGAAGGACTCCGTACATGCACAGGTTCTCAGACCGCGCGGAGTCCACCGAACGGCTCGCGCTAACGCCGCCGGTGATGTGGCCTTCCGTCTCATGGGACGACGTCGGCACCCCGAAGCTGCGATTTCGCGGCTCAATGGCTGGCCTGCACGTACCCCTGTCAACGCTTCACCGCCGCCCTCACAGGCACCGCCGCATGACTCGGGGCCATCGTGGATCGCTACTCCTTCGATGTCGGGCGTTCTCATCCCTTTCCTCCCGCCGGTTTATCCCGGCGCACCCCACGTTCACTGCTGCCCGATTAACGAGTTAGGCACCCGGCTATACCCCTGCGGTCTCACCATGGCTACGCCGTAGACTTTCACCATGGCCTCCCAGCCCAGGCTTCGCAGACCCTGCCAGAAGTTCCCCACCCGCCATCACGAATGGGTGCGCACCGCACACCAGCCCAGATCCACCGGGTTTCGAGCTGGCATGTGTTTAAGAGGCGTAACAACACCGGTTTCTCACGTATACCTTCCCGTCTCGCTCACCACGCCCGGCCCATCCGGCAGTCCTGAACCGGCGCGACTTCATCGAGGCTGCTCCCACCCTCCCCAGCGACCCCCGGATCAGGCTGCCTCCAGCTTCACCTCGCCACTACGACGACAAAGAAAAGGACGGTCTCTCACCTCCATCCGGAAACAACAACAGCGCCTCGTGGCGCACACGAAGAACACATAGATCCGCTGAAGTGTCAGCGTGTCGACACAGAGGAAATCGGTGGCGAGAATGCCCCGGGCTTGCCCACGCAGGAACTGCCGCCAGCTGGGCCCATCGCGGCGAGGAGCAGGGTCGATGCCGTCCCGCTTGAGGATCGCCCACACGGTACTAGCCGCAACCTGGTAACCGAGCCCAGTTAGCTCGCCATGGATCCGCCGGTAACCCCAGCAGGGGTTCTCCGCGGCCAGCCGCAATACCAACCGGCGCAGCTCGGGTAACGTACGGCGACCACCGGTTCTGTGGTGTCGGGGCTGAGTCCAGCGTCGCTTCACCAAGTCCCGGTGCCACCGCAAGATGGTGGCCGGGGTGACGATCCGATGCAATCGGCAGACTGGGGACAGCAACCGGGTCAGCGCCGCGAACACCGCCCGGTCCGCCCAGGACAGTCGCGGTCTGCTCACCTGGCGGCGCAACACCGCGACCTCGTGGCGCAACACGAGGATTTCCGCGTTCTTCGAGTGTGCGCTGCGGGCCAGCAATCCCAGCCAGGTCACGACCTGCCGGAAGATCAGATACAACAGTCTTACCGCCACGATCGACGATCATGCCCCACGGCAACTACCCCAGCGATGCCGCAGGCCACCGCCCTGGATGGTCAGTTCGGCACCCACACTGTCCTGGCCGTGGACTTCGTACACGTAGACACCGTGTTCCTTACCCGGATCTACACGCTGATCGCGGTCGAGCATGGTTCTCGCCGAGCGTCTCTGGTCGGAGTAACGGCACACCCGAGCGGTGCGTGGACCACTCAAGCCGCTCGCAACCTGATGATGGACCTCGGCGACCGTGTCAACTCCGTCAAGTTCCTGCTCCGAGACCGGGATTCTGGTTCACCTCCGCGTTCGATGCGGTGTTCGCCGCGGAGGGCATCCGGATCCTCACTAGCCCACCCCGAGCGCCGCAAGCCAACGCCATCTGCGAACGCATGATCGGAACACTGCGCCGCGAGCTGCTCGACCGGATCCTGATTGTCAACGAACGCCACTTACGCCGAATCCTCACGATCTACCTACACCATTTCAACACCGCGCGGCCACATCGGGCACTCGGGCAACTCACGCCGACCTTGTGGGGTTCCAGAAGTCGGCTGAGCCGCTGACCTGGGAGATCGACGGGTCGGCTGGTAGGGGATGATCGTGCGCCGTGTCGTTGCGTCTGCTCTACCTGATCTTCTGTCAGCTGATGAACCTGCTGTTATTGCTCACTCGTTCGTCACTGTCCAAGGACGTCGAACTCCTGTGGGGTACCAAAAGTCGGCCTGCGTCTCTGACCTTGGGGATCCGGGTGCTCGGCCCTCTGGGCATGATCGTGAGCCGTGTCCTTGGGTCTGCTCTACCTGATCTTCCTCCAGCTGGTGAACCCGCTGTTGTTGCTCGGCCGGTCGTCGGCGTCTAAGGATGTCGGGCTACTGGTGCTGCGTCATGAAGTCGCCGTGCTGCGCAGAGCCAACCCGAAGCCCCGTATGGACTGGGCGGATCGGGCGGTGTTCGCCGCGCTCGTCCGGGCCCTGCCCACGGTGCTGCGGGTGCATCGATTGGTCACGCCGGGCACGATCCTGCGCCGGTCCGGGACACCAGCGCGACATGGCGGCAGTTCCTGCGCGTGCAGGCATCGACGATGCTGGCGTGCGATTTTTTCCATGTGGACTGCGCGGTGACGCTCCAGCGGATCTATGTGCTGTTCCTGCTGGAGGTCGGCAGCCGGTCGGTGCATCTGCTGGGCGCGACTACGAACCCGGATGGCCGGTGGACGACGCAGCAGGTCCGCGATCTGGTGATGGATCTTAGTGATCGCGTCACTGAGTTCCGGGTTCTCGTCCGGGATCGGGCCGGTCAGTTCACCGCGTCCTTCGATGCGGTCCTCGCTGACGTCGGCATCCGCGTCGTCAGGATTCCTCCGCGTTGTCCGCGGGTTATCCGGCCAATCGAAGATTGGTCCGGCCTTCGGCCCCGGATAATTCCTGTTAACCGGCTAATCGAGGCAGATTTGTCTGATTTGAGGCGCCTCGCGATTAGCCGGTTAACAGGGACGAACTGTTTCGCCGAAAGGTTCATACGCACGGTCAGACCCGAACTCACCGACCGCGTACTGATCTTCAGTCAGCGTCACTTGCGTGTGGTGCTCACGGAGTACGTTCGGCACTACAACGGCCGGCGCCCACACCGCGCCCGCGAACTTCGCCCTCCACGACCAGCCCATCCCGTGGCGGATCTCAGCTATGAACGGATCAAGTGTCGACCAGTTCTTGGTGGCTTGATCAACGAGTACGAACGAGCAGCATGAAACCTGCTGATCAGCGCAGGTGGCCGAATTCTGGAACCCCACAGGGACTGCGTGAGCGTTACAACGACCTGCGGACCGAACGCCAACTCGTTGCCGGCCAGATCGCCGAGCTGGATACCCAAGACAAGGCCGCACCCAGCGCCCCGAACGGAGCCGATCTTGACCTGCTCGACGCGCTGCGCACCTGACGCTAAACCTGCGCAGGGCTCCAGAAGACCTGCAACGACTTCTATACGAGCTGACCCACCTCCGGGTCGAAATACACCACCAAACCCGCGAAGCGACACTCCTGATCACCCTGCCCAGCGACGACCTGACCACGATTTCCAACGCAGCCGCCATCATGCAACAACCCGACAAACCACCCCCGCAACGCCTACGGCGCACAAAACCCCAGGTAGAAGCCAGTGTGAATGCTGTATGTGCCCCCGGTGGGAGTCGAACCCACACTGCGGCCCTTTTAAGGGGCCTGCCTCTGCCGGTTGGGCTACGGGGGCGCTCGCCTAGGGTATCCACGCGAGGGCAGGTGGGATCAAGAGCGTCGAGTCAGCCGGGCTTGTCCATCCCGGCCAGTTCGGTCGCCCGGCGCAGCACATCGGTCAGCATGGCTGGGGTGAGCCGACCGGTGAAGGTGTTCTGCTGGCTGACGTGATAGCAGCCGAGCAGGTGCAGCCCGTCCAGTATGACCTCGGCGCCGTGCCCGAACCGGGGTCTCGGCGCCGGCACCGGCCAGCCTGCGGCGCTCAGCGCGGGCAGCAACGCCTGCCAGCCGAACGCGCCGAGCACGACCACCGCCCGCAGGGTCGGGCGCAGCAGGGTCAGCTCACGGACCAGCCATGGGCGGCAGGCGTCGCGTTCGGCGGGGGTGGGTTTGTTGGCTGGTGGCGCGCAGTGCACCGGGGCGGTGATCCGGGTGCGGTGCAGCGTCAGCCCGTCGCCGCGATGGGTGGAGCTCGGCTGGTTCGCGAGGCCGACCGTGTGCAGCGCGGCGTAGAGCACATCGCCGGAGCGGTCCCCGGTGAAGATCCGCCCCGTCCTGTTTCCTCCATGCGCGGCTGGCGCGAGCCCGACGATGGCCAGCGCCGCATCGGACGGGCCGAACCCGGGCACGGGCGCGCCCCAG
Source organism: Pseudonocardiaceae bacterium (assembly GCA_035712045.1). Lineage (GTDB taxonomy): Bacteria > Actinomycetota > Actinomycetes > Mycobacteriales > Pseudonocardiaceae. Next base: position 3,669 of record DASTBN010000325.1, on the reverse strand, counting down.
TAGACCTCATCGCGGTAGGCAGCCCGCTTCTCAGCGGCCACCCGCTCCCGCCAGGAGACCAGCCTCGGGCACGCCCGGCACTGAACGATCTCCGCGTCAAGCTCCCCCAGTCCCCCACGTGTCGCGCTCTCGTGCACGGTGTGTCGCGCTCCCATGACCGGCGGCGGGCTCAGCCGAGGCCGAGCGCGATGCCATCGAGGATATCGTGCTCGCTCACCACGAGCTCGGTGATGCCAGCCCGGGCGCGGAGTTCCTCCGCGAGCACGCGCACGATCAGCGCACCGCCGGCGATCACATCCACCCGTCCTGCGTGGATGGCGGGATTGGCGGCCCGCTGCTGATGCGTCGAGGCCAGCAGGTGCGCAGCGCTTTCACGCACTTGTTCCAGCGAGAGCCGGGACAGGTGCGTGCGGTCGGAGTCGTAGGCGGCCAGCCGCTGGGTCACGGCGGAGAGCGTGGTGATGGTGCCCGCCACGCCGACCCACGTGCGGGCCTTGTCGACCGGCACTTCGGCGAATGCCTCATTCAAGATCCGCACCGCGAACTGTTCGGCACCGCTGATCTCCTCCGGAGTTGGAGGGTCTGAGCGCAGGTGCCGCTCGGTGATCCGGACACAGCCAATGTTCACCGATCGCGCCGCGGTCACGTCCGCGCTGGTGCCGTCCCAGTCGCCGAGCACTACCTCGGTGGATCCGCCGCCGACGTCGACGACCACGAACGGCCCGTCCGCGGGTTCCAGGCCGCCGACCGCGCCAGTGAAGGACAGCCTGGCCTCTTCATCGCCGGTGATCACCTCAGCTTCGGCGCCGAGGGTGTGCCGGACCATCCCGAAGAAGTCTTCCCGGTTGGCGGCGTCACGGGTGGCCGAGGTGGCCACCATCCGGACCCGTTCGGCGTCCGTTCCCCGGGTGAGGGCGGTGTAGTCGGCCAGCGCCGCCCGGGTCCGTTCGAGGGCTTCGGGGGCCAGCCGACCCGTGGCGTCGACGCCCTGGCCAAGCCGGACGATGCGCGTCTCCCGATGCACGTCGGTCAGCTTCCCCCCGCTGAGGTCCGCGACCAGTAACCGGATGGAGTTGGTCCCGCAGTCGATCGCCGCCACCCTGACCATCCAGACCCTCCCTCAGTCCCGCGTCGAGCGGGGTAAACAAGCACCCTATAACCCCGCTCAGCCCGCTGAATGGGGAATTACCCTCCGGTACATGGCCCCGACGCATGACGTGACGAATCAGCCGCCGCCGCTGGCCGACTTCGACCCGCTGGCGTGCGATCCCGGGCTCGTCGGCGTTCCCGGACAGCACTCGGCGTCGTTGTCAGCGCTTGCCGGGCTCGTCCCGTGCTGCGCACACATGATCGTTATGGTCATCGTGTCGACGAGGTGGAGTTCCACCCGTCCTGGCACTGACTCATGCGGCGCGGGGTCGGCTACGGGTTGCACGCGGCGCCGTGGGGCCCGATGCTCCGCCGGGAGCTCACCTCGCCCGCGCCGCAGGGTTTTGCCTCTGGACCCAGGTGGAAGCGGGCCATGGCTGCCCGCTATGACGTGTTCCTCGCCCTCGCTTAAGTCCCCGGTGGCCTGACGTGCTTCGCGGTCCCCCGGATGCTGCCCGATGACACGCGCGATGGCATCCGGCTGCAGCGGCTGAAGGACAAGCTGGGTAACCGCGCCAACGCGTCCGCTGAGGTCGAATACGACGGCGCGCTGGGCTGGGCTGTGGGTGAGCAGGCCGGGGAGCAGCCACGATCATCGAGTAACCCCGCAGGTGGGTTAGGTGCAAGGGCCGGAGGGCCACCAGGGGCCGATCTGGGCGAGGGTTTCGTCGCCGAAGGGGTTGACGCCGGGGCCGCGGGCTAGTGCGTGGGCGACGTGGACGTGCAGGCATTTGACGCGGGTGGGCATGCCGCCTGCGCTGACCTGGGTGCCCAGAGGTTCTAAGGCGTCGCGTTCGGCCAGGTAGGACTCGTGGGCGGCGCGGTAGGCGGCGGCGAGCTCGGGATCGGTGGCCAGACGGGCGGTCATCTCGCGCATCGCGCCGCTGGCCTCGATCCGGCCTACCAGGGCGGTCAGCCTGGAGCAGGTCAGGTAGTACAGGGTGGGGAACGGGGTGCCGTCGGCCAGCCGGGGTGAGGTTTGCACCACGGCGGGCAGGCCGCAGGGGCAGCGGTGGGCGACGGCCCGCAGGGCCCTGGGCGGGCGGCCCAGCTGAGCCGCGACCGCTTCCCGGTCGGCGTCGTCCGCCAGCTCATGCACTGTTGATCGACTTCCAGAGTTGACCATACCACGGCTGGACGACGGCCTGAGGCGCGCCGACTGGGGTGGTGGCGGTACCGCCGGGAGGAATCTGGACTAAGTAGGGGGCCTCGCCGGGGCGGATGTAGCGCAGGCGCTCCCTGGCCTGGGTCTCGATGTGAGCGGGATCGCGGAGCAGCGCCTGGCGGCGCTCCAACTCCGCGATCTTGTCGATCAGGATCTGCTGCTGCTCGCGCACCGCAGCCAGCTCGGCGCGCTGGCTGAGATAGTTACGCAACGGCACCGCCATGCTGAGCATCAGCACACAGATCACCACGGCCAGCATGGCCGTCCGGCGTCCGGATGTGATGCCCACCGCGTGGCCGATCCGCACCCCCAGCGGGCGGACCGGCACCGAACCGGCGTGCGCGCCATCGCGCCGGGTCGGATCGGTGCGGCCCATCAGGCTAGCCCTGCGGGGCGAACCGGGCGAACGCCAGGTCCCCGGCGTAGCGCGCGGCGTCACCGAGGGATTCCTCGATGCGCAGCAGCTGGTTGTAATTGGCCACCCGCTCGGAGCGCGCCGGGGCACCGGTCTTGATCTGGCCGCAGCTCAGCGCCACCGCGAGGTCGGCGATCGTGGTGTCCTCGGTCTCACCGGAGCGGTGGCTCATCATGCAGCGGTACCCGTTCGACTGGGCCATGGCGACCGCGTCGAGGGTCTCCGAGAGCGTGCCGATCTGGTTGACCTTCACCAGCAGCGCGTTGGCCGCGCTGCGGGTGATACCCTCCTCCAGCCGTTCCGGGTTCGTCACGAACAGATCATCGCCGACGAGCTGCACCCGGTTACCGAGTTCGGCGGTCAGCCGGATCCAGCCTTCCCAGTCGTCCTCGGCGAGGGGGTCCTCGATGGACACCAGTGGATGCGCGTCGAGCAGGCCGGAGTAATAGTCGATCATCTGATCGGCGCTGCGGTCACTGCGTTCGAAGGTGTACACGCCGTCGGTGAAGAACTCGGTGGCGGCCACGTCCAGGGCCAGCGCGATGTCCCGGCCGAGGGTGTAACCGGCCTTGTCCACGGCGGTGGCGATCAGCTCCAGCGCACCGGTGGCGGCCGGGAGATCGGGCGCGAAGCCGCCTTCATCGCCGAGCCCGGTGGCCAGGCCGTTCGTCTTGAGTACTGATTTCAGCGCGTGGTACACCTCCGCGCCCCAGCGCAGCGCTTCCCGGAACGAGTCCGCGCCGATCGGCGCGATCATGAATTCCTGGACGTCGACTCCGGTATCGGCGTGCGCGCCGCCGTTGAGGATGTTGAGCATCGGCACCGGCAGCACGTGCGCGTTCGCGCCTCCGACGTAGCGGAACAGCTCCAGGCCGCTGGATTCGGCGGCGGCCTTGGCCACGGCCAGCGAGACGCCCAGGATGGCGTTCGCGCCCAGGCT
>DASTBN010000324.1:0-2776 GCA_035712045.1 Pseudonocardiaceae bacterium | reverse complement strand
CCTGGTCGCGATCGTGCTGGTCAGCTTGGAGGGCATGCCAGGTGGACCGGGTGCGCCAGTTCGGCCAGCTGTCACGGCTCCCCGTCACCACGTGGCGGCCCGCGGCCTTGGGTACGGCGCCGCGTCGGGACTTGCGTTTGGCATCTTCTTCCTTTTCATCCGGAACGCGGGCACGTCGGGCGTCCTGTGGCCAGTGTGCATGGCGCGGGTGGCCGGGAGCTTGATCATTCTGGGCGCCGCCGCGTGGCTCGGCACCAGGCCGGCCGGGCCCGGCGCCGGGCGCTGGGTGCTGCCGGCGGCGGTCGCCGCGGGCGTCCTGGATGCCAGCGCGAATGTGTGCTATGTGCTGGCCGCCCGGGCCGGGCTCTTCGGCATGGCGGTCGTGATCACCTCGCTGTACCCCGGTATCACCGTGCTGCTGGCGCGGGTCGTGCTGGGCGAGCGGATGAGGGCGGTGCAGCGGATCGGTCTTGCCCTTGCGGCCGCCGGCGTGGCCATGGTCACGTTCTGAGGGTCCCTCCGCCTGGCGCCGCCTGGCCCGGCCAGGCTCATGCGGCCGGACGCTCTGATGTGGTCGTCCGGCCGCACGAACCCCGGGGAAGGAATGATCCGGCTGGCAGGTCAGTCGTCGCCGCGGTCCTCGCCGATCTCTTCCCTGGCTTCTTCGTCCGGGAAGAGCAGCTTGCACACCTCGACGTATAGCTGCTCAGGGTAGGGGATGAAGGGGATGTTCCGCAGCGCCTGGTCCTGGCCAGCCGACTCGATGATGAACTCACCATACCCAAACAGGCGGCCACCCAGGGAGCGCTGGAAACTCATGTCGGTCACCTTGGTCAGCGGCATCATCGCGACCTTGCGGGTCAGGACCCCGGAGGTCAGGATCATCCGCCGCGAGGTGACGACGAAGTATTCGATCGCCCAGTTCGCGACCCTCCACAGCGCCCAGAGGGCCAGGATGCCCCAGGCGATCCAGACGATGGCCATGGTGCCGCCCTGGTGCTTCAGGGCACTGCCGTTCAGCACGACCGCGCCAACCAGTCCGGCCAGGGCGAGCCCCACCGGTGCCAGCAGCACGGCAGGGTGCATGCGCACCGTGATCACCTGGTGCTCGCGCTCGTGCAGCAGCAGGTACTTCTTGACGTCGTTCGGGGGATTCCTGGGCTCTTGAGCGATCAGCCTCATATGCCCCGCCTCACGTGATCAGAGCGAGGTGAAGAATGTGGCGAGTGAGTTCCCGACCCCTTTGAGAGCGCTCAGAAGGTTGGTCATAGCGTGGGCCGCGCCGGTCGGGTTGGAGATCAGAAACCATGCTATGAAGATGACGATCGCCCACCCGACGACCTTCTTAACGTTCATGATCAGCTCCCGGAAGCCCGCGTGCCGGTCAGTATCCCCAGCTTAGCTTAGAGTGATTGGTACACCAATGGCCGTGAACAGCAAGGACACGGTACCTCCTCGGGCGGAGCGGATCGTGCACCCCCGCCGATAAGCGGGCAAATCCCACTCAGACCGTCAGTAACAGATGTCACGCTGATTGCCACGAGTACGGATATTAGGCCACATATGGTGGCTTTCCCGGCACATCTTCCCCGAGCGCCGGCCCCGGATCGGCGGACACAGCGGCGGGCCATCTGACACCATTTGCTACCTGGCGACACCACCGATGGAGCGACGATGACGGACCCCGGCAGCGATGACGTCGCCGTCATCGTCTACCGCGAGGAGGACGACGCCTGGGAGGCGGACGTCCTGCCGACGGCGCTCACCGAGGATCTCGCCGGGCTGATCCAGGCGCTGCGCCAGCAGCCCAGCATCGGCGGGACGTTCGGGCTGGCGGCGGTCGGCGACGATTTCTTCGTGGTGCTGCGCGCCATCGGTGGGCAGGTGTCGGTGTTCCTCTCCGACCTCACTGCGGCGATGGACTGGCCGCTCGCCCGGCAGGTGCTCGACCATCTCGGGATCGAGCTGCCCGAAGACGAGGACCTCGATCAGGTGCTGCCCGTCGGGGACCTGTCCATCTTCGCCGATCTCGGCATCGATGAGATGGACTTGGGGATGCTCGCGGGCGACCTCGACCTCTTCCCCGACGAGGCGCTCGCCATCATCGCCCGCAAGCTCGGGTTCGGCCACGCCCTGGACCGGGCCCTGGACGAGGCGCTCGGGCGGTAGTCTCGCCGCGCGGGCGGTAGCCTCACGGCGTGACCACCGGTTACCGCGCCGCATTCGAGCCGGCGATGCGGGCGGCGCTGGGGGAAGCGGCCGGTCCCGCCGCACCGCGTTCGGAGGTGCCCGTCGGGGCGGTCATCCTCGATCCGGCCGGCGCGCTGATAGCACGCGCTCACAACCGGCGGGAGTCTGACGCCGACCCCACCGCGCATGCCGAAATCGTCGCCATCCGGGCGGCGGGGCGCGCTCTCGGCTCCTGGCATCTGGATGGCTGCACGCTGGTGGTCACGCTCGAGCCGTGCACCATGTGCGCCGGGGCAGTGGTAGCGGCCCGGATCGGGCGCGTCGTTTACGGGGCGGCCGACCCGAAGGCGGGTGCGGCGGGCTCGCTCTGGGACGTCCTGCGCGACCGCAGGCTTAACCACCGCGCCGAGGTGGTGGGCGGAATCCTTGCGGAGGAGTGCGGGACTCTGCTGCGCGAGTTCTTCGCGCAGCGCCGGGCCAGCCCTCGCTGACCCGGCCATCCGCCCGGCCTGGGGTCTGCCTGGCGGGAGTCGGGTAGGCTCAGCCGCGGTGGAGTCGCCTAGTGGCCGAGGGCGCACGCCTCGAA
>DASTBN010000323.1:0-6858 GCA_035712045.1 Pseudonocardiaceae bacterium | reverse complement strand
AGTTCCGCCAGAACCCCCGCGATCGCGACCATCCCGCTGGCCAGCAGGGCGATGGCCTGGCTGCCGTTAGCGTAGGACCGGGCCCGCAGCAGCAGCACGGCGGAGACCACACCGGCTAACACGATGCCCAGCAGGCCCTCTCGTGAGGCGCCGATCGCGCCGATCGCGGCCGCCGCGCTCGAACCGATGATCAGCCCGGTCAGGTACTCGTGCGCCAGGCCGGCCCGGCGCTGGATCGCGGCGTAATCCGCGAAGCCGGGATCCTCCTTCAGGTCCCGCACGCTGCCCGGCACCTGGGGCATCGGGAGTTTGGAGAGCTGGATGGTCAGCCGGGGCAACGCCGAGATGCCAGCGAGCGCCACCGCCGCAGCTCCCGCCGCGATGCCCGGGGCCGGGCGCTCGACCACGATGGCGACCAGCGCCGCCAGCCCGCCTAGCGTCGCGGCGGTGGCACTGGCGATGAACGGCGTGATCCCAGCGCCGAGCATCATCGCCGCGCAGCCGGCCAGCACCAGCACCAGCGTGCTGGCCAGCAGCAGGTGCGCCGCGCCTGGCGTGCCGGGAACCAGGCACAGCCCGCTGACGAAACCGAGTGGCAGGCTGCCCGCCGCGACCAGGACACCGGTGCCGGTGTCCTCATATATCCGGCCGATCATCACGCCCGCGATCAGTGCGGCCACCGCCGCGAGACCCGCCAGGGCCCCGGCGGTGACCGCGTGCCCCGGTCCCGGGACGAACCCGGCCCGCAGCGCCACGATGGCCCCGGCCAGCAGCGCCAATCCGCCCGCGACCATCCCGAGTGTGCGGGCGGTGGCTTGAGTCCACGGCCGGAAGCTGTCCGGGTTGGCCTCGGCGATCGCGTCCACCACGTCGTCGAACAGCGGTGCCGGTGGGTTGTCGTTGCGGCGCCGGATCTGCAGCAGGTCACCGTCGACCACGCCCAGGGAGCTCAGCGAGCGGTCCGGATCGATGGCCTCCCCGCCGAGCCTGGCCAGGCACCAGCCCCCGTGCGCGGCGCCGCCGTCCGGGCTGGCCTCACCGACCATGCTGAGCAGCATCGGCAGCAGGTTGGCTACCGGGATGTCCGAGGGCAGCGCCAAGTCGACCCGGGTGCGCGGGGCGACGATGGTCACCCGGCTGAACACCGTCGGGGGCGGAACAGTTCCGTTGGTATTGCTTGGCACCCGCAGTACTCCTCGCTCGCCCGCGCCGGGCAGCGGCGCTGTGGTCCCGGGGAGTATCCACACGTTGCGGGCGGGTTCCGCCAGGGGGTCGCGGCAGCGCCCGTCAGCTCGTCCGCCGCTGGATCGGCGCTCTCACCTGTGACGATGGGGCGAGGGATCACGTTCCTCGTGCCGTTTCGCAACCCCCTGACGCGCCTTGGCGTGCTGGCCGGGTATCGCTGAGAGGCCGCAGGCCGCCGGTCAACGGCTCGTCAGTCCAGCAGCTCCACCGTTACCGCCAGTGCCCGGTAGGTGTCGAGGGCCCGCTTGTCGCGGGTCGCCAGCGTCAGCCCATGCTCCAGGGCGGTCGCGGCAACGAGCCCGTCATAGAGGGCCCCACCCGCGAGCCCATGGTCGGCGAGCGCGGCGAGCAGCTCCGCCGCTCGTGGCGGACTGAGAAACCGGGTATGCGGGAAGTTGGCGGTCAGCAGCTTGGATACGGCGGCCGGGGTACGCCGGGCACTGCGGCGCTGGTGTCGAGCAGGGTCGGGCTAGCGCTGGTCGCCATCGCGTAAGGCCCGCATATCCTCGTCGTCCAGGGGGTACCGGTAGCCGGCACGACCAAGCGTCCCGCCCGTTCTCCTACGTCGTCATCTGCCAGCAACTCCACCCGCAGGCCAGCTCCGTCCGCGATCACTTCGACTTCGACCTCGCCGGAACGCAGGCCGAGACGGTCCCTGATTGGTTTCGTGATCACCAATCTTCCAGCCTTATCAATGGTTGCCCGCACACGAAAATAATACCACCAGCCGTAACCTGAGGGAGAAGCCGCGCTCAAGTCCCGACTGGCGACGACGCCGTCACAGAGAGGGATAAGGCGCCTGGACCTGAAGTAGTGGATTCAATGGCCGCTGCGGCGCGAGTGCTCACCAGTGGCTTTTTTGTGCCCTTGCCTCGAACAATAAGACGGCCGCCGAGATCGACACATTCAGTGAATCGGCTGACCCTAGCATCGGAATGAATACCCGATCGTGTCTGGCCTCGTACCACGGTTTCGGAATTCCGTGACGCTCCGAGCCGAGGACGAACGCGGTGCGCGCGCTCGAATAGTTGAACGACCGATAATTCTTCGCGCCGTTGGTATCCGCCAGATAGACGTTCACATCATTGCGCCGCAGCCACGTCGCCGCGTCTTCAACGCGTTCGAAATCCAGCACGGGCATCTTCAAGACCATGCCTTGACTCGCCCGAAATACCTTCGGGTGCGTTAACCTGGTGCGTCGATTCGTCAGCACCAGGCAATCCGCGGCCGCCGCGTCCAGTGTCCGGATCAACGTGCCAAGGTTGCCGGGGATCTCCATGCCGTCGGCAACCATGATCAGCGCCGACTCGCCAAGCCGCACATCCTGTGGCTCCCACAGGGGTAACTGAGCGATCGAGAACAACCCGTCGGGCCTGTCACGCTCGGAGATCCGCGCCAATGTCTTCTCGGAAACCTGGTAAGCCAGATGTGCGCGTTCCGCCAACGCGGCCGCCCTCGTGCGCGCCTCATCGCCGTAGGCGGCTTCCGGGCACCACAGGAATGTGTCGATGAAGGCGCCGTTGCCCAGCAAGAGGTTGTGCGCCCACAGCCCCTCAGCGATGATCATCCTGCGGGGATTCGGCGCGGTGTTCCGCTGGATCGCCAATACCTGCTTGATCTTCGGGTGGTGCACGCCGATCTGCTTGAGTTCCATCGCTCCCGTATCATTGTCGCCTGGATGACCACGTGGGCCCCCGATGACGTGCTCGCGAGCCGTGACCGTGCGGGGTTCGCATGGCCACGGCCCGCTAGCGACGATCACGCTCGGTGCACTACGGGGCGCTCAAGCGCCGAGATCTCCGTCCCGGACGGCGGTGATCACGCGGGCCCACTGGGCGGCGGGGATGGCGAGCACCGGGCTGGCGGTGGCGAGCTTGGAGTCACGTACCCCGACGTGACCCGCGAGCGCGTGGTTGACCTCGACGCAGTTGTTCTGCCCGCCGTTGCTGTAGCTGGACTTGTACCAGGCCCTCTCCTGGAATGATGCGGCTGACATGGGGTTAACCCCTATTCGTAGTCTGGTTTCGCAGCGAACTGGCCGGCCAGTTCCACCATGAAGTTACGCGACTCCACCGGGCCTAGCGCGATGGCCTGCAGGCGGCGCTGCAGCTCAACGTACTGGCGCACCGTCTCCGCCGGTTTGTCCAGGTAGACCCCGTTGTCGTACATCTCGATGTAGACGATGTCGGTGGTCGAGTCGTGATCGAAGCGCAGCACCGTGAAGTCGTAGCCGAGGGGCTCGTAGGACAGCGTGTCGAACGGGATGAGCTGGATGTCCACATTCGGCAGCAGGGAGACCTCGGCCAGGTGGCGCAGCTGCTCGGCCATCGCCTTCGATCCGCCGATCACCCGGCGCAGCGCGGACTCGCTGAGCACGAAGATGAACTGCGCGGCGTCCTGCCGGGTCAGCAGCACCTGGCGTTCCCGGCGCACCCGCACGATGTCCTCGACGGTTTGGTGGTCCGGGTAGCTGCCCCGGCCACTGACCATCGCCCGGGTGTAGCGCTCGGTCTGCAGGTTGCCGGGCACGATTTCCGAGGCGACCTGCATGATGTGCGAGGCGGACTGCTCGAAGTCGCGGAAAGCCCGGAACCACTTCGGTCCCAGATACAGCGTGGTCTGTGCGTCCGCCTTGGTGCGCCGGCGCCGTGAGCCCTCGGCGAGCTCCCGGCACCAGTTCGCGTCCTTGGTGGAGGCCTGGTAGAGCCGCAGCAGCTCGTTGAGGTCGGTCTTGGAGATGCCGACCTTGCCGGTCTCCACCCGGCTGATCTTGTTGGCGGCCTTGCCGAGGCTCTCTGCGGCCTGCTCCTGAGTGAGCTGCGCGGTCTCGCGAAGCTTGCGCAGCTCGTTGCCGAGCTGGCGGCGCTGGATACCGATGCTGGGAACCGGGCTGGTCATCCGCCGATCCTCCCCTGTGTCACGGAGCGTGCACAACAACTCTATCACTCGATAGATGTATTTACAGTATGTACTTCCATTCGTACTCTAACCATCATGCGCATGGTGCCAGTTCTCAGAGGGTACAAGATGGACGTCCATCCAGATTGCCGCCTCTCGTCCGGGATTCGGATGGCCAGGCACCACCGCAGAGCTGCCCGGTGGGCGGGACGGGCCCCGAACCGGCCCCGCTCACTGGGTTTCCACGCCGACCGGCGCCCAGTGGCCACCAGTCAGCCAGCCCCGACGGCCGCTCGGCTGGTCACCGGCGCGGCGAACCCGTCAGCAGGGTTTCCCCCCGGCCTGTCTGTCGCGTAACCGCGAGGTGACCCGACGAGGTGCGTGGCCCGTCCGGCCGCGCACCGCAAGCTGGCCCGCGCGATTCCGGTCTTCGCAGCGCCGGATCGCGCGGGCCAGCGCCTTCCTGACACTGACAGTGCCCTACATAGACAAGGAGCCGGCGCATGAGCGGCAGGGCCGACGGCGCGGGCACGTACTTCTGCGGGTGGGCGATCACCGGCCGATCCACCCTCGCGCACCTCTGCGGCGGCTCCACTATGACGCCGAGTGAGACGGCACCTCAGGCTGGGGCATCGCCCGTCCCGGGCAGGTTGTCGGTGACGCCCGCTAGGGTGGCGGCGCTTGTGCTCAGGGAGGTGAGCTGGCGTGAGTACCGTGCAGTTCCGGCGATTACCCCGGTTGGCCGCGCCGAGGATGCCTGGCGGCGAGGTTCACCTGGAGCCACCGCCGGAAGTGCCCCGGGTGATCCCGGGCAGCGTCATGCAGAAGCTCCTTCCCGCGCTGATGATCGTGGCGGTGCTGGGCATGGTGGCGTACATCTTCATCACCCCTGGCGATGATAAGAAGAACCCGCTGTTCCTGATGTTCCCGATCATGATGGTGGTCTCGACCGTCGGCATGTTCGCTGGTGGCGGCAAGGGTGGCCAGGCCAAGGCTGAGATGAACGAGAACCGCAAGGACTACCTGCGCTACCTCGGCCAGATGCGGGAACGGGCCCGGGAGTCCGCGCGGGAACAACGCGCGGCGCTGGAATGGAGCCATCCCGATCCCGCCGCGCTGTGGTCGATCGCCAGCAGCCGCCGGATGTGGGAGCGCCGCGGCGGCGATCACGACTTCTGCCATGTGCGGATCTGCACGGGCTCGCAGCGGCTAGCCACCCGCCTCGTGCCACCGCAGACCGGGCCGGTGGACGAGCTGGAGCCGATCACCACCCTGGCGCTGCGGCAGTTCGTCCGGGCCCATTCCATCGTGCCGGATCTGCCGATCGCGATCTCGATCCGCGGATTCGCCGCGGTCGGGATCACCGGTGATCCCAGCGCTGCCCGGGGGCTGGCCCGGGCGATGGTGACCGCGCTGGCCACCTTCCACACCCCGGACGATCTGCTCATCGCCATCGTCACCGCCGGCCGGGCCAAGGCGGACTGGGAATGGGCGAAGTGGCTGCCCCACGTGCAGCACCCCAGCCGCGTCGACGGCGCCGGGCCGATGCGGATGATGGCCGCCACGCTGGGCCAGATTGAGGGCCTGCTCGCCGAGCAGCTCCGGGACCGCCCCCGGTTCACCCGCAACGCCCCGCCACCCGGCGACGACCCGCACGTCCTGATCGTCATCGACGGCGGTGAGGTCAGTGGCGCGGAGCAGATCATCCTGGAGGAAGGCCTGACCGGGGTCACCCTGCTCGACCTCTCGGCGTCCCTGGGCACCCTGACCAGCCGCCGCGGGCTCCAGCTGGCCATTGAGAACTCCCAGATCGGCGCGCGCAGCGCCAGCGGCATCGAGTGCTTCGGGACCCCGGACTCGCTCACCGTCGTGGCGGCCGAAGCGGTGGCCCGTGCCGTGTCCCCGTTCCGCCTCGGTGCCCAGGACGCCCACGATGAGAACCAGCCGCTGCTGAGCAACACCGGGCTGCTCGGGCTGCTCGGCCTGCCCGAGGACCCGCACGCCTTCGACGTCACCCAGGCCTGGCGGCCCCGCACGATCCGGGACCGGTTGCGGGTGCCGATCGGGCTTGGTGAGTCGGGTCAGCCCGTTGAGCTGGATATTAAAGAAGCCGCCCAGGGCGGCATGGGCCCGCACGGCCTGTGCGTCGGCGCCACCGGGTCCGGCAAGTCCGAGTTCCTGCGCACCCTGGTGCTGGGCCTGATCGCCACCCACTCCTCCGCGGCGCTCAACCTCGTGCTGGTCGACTTCAAAGGCGGCGCGACGTTCCTGGGCATGGAAGGCGCCCCGCACGTCGCCGCCGTGATCACGAACCTGGCCGACGACCTGACCCAGGTCACCCGCATGCAGGACGCCCTGGCCGGGGAGATGAACCGCCGCCAGGAGCTGCTGCGCAGCGCCGGCAACTTCGCCAACGTCAGGGACTACGAGAAGGCCCGGGAGAACGGCGCCGACCTCGACCCGCTGCCCGCGCTGTTCATCGTCATCGACGAGTTCTCCGAGCTGCTCACCCAGCGGCCGGAATTCATCGAGCTGTTCGTGGCGATCGGCCGGCTGGGCCGCTCGCTGCAGATGCACCTGCTGCTGGCCTCGCAGCGCCTGGAGGAAGGCCGGCTGCGCGGGCTGGAGTCGCACCTGTCCTACCGGATCGGGCTCAAAACGTTCTCCGCCGGGGAATCCCGCGCGGTGCTGGGCGTCCCCGATGCCTACGAGCTG
>DASTBN010000322.1:0-5015 GCA_035712045.1 Pseudonocardiaceae bacterium | reverse complement strand
CCGCAGGGACGCTGCTGGCATTCGGATCGGTGCTGGTGGGGGCGACGAATTTGGGCGAGGGTTCGGTCGTGGGAAGTGGCGCCCCTGTGCTCAACCCCCTCCCGGGTGCTTCGGAGGCCGACGCGGATACCGTCGCCGAGTACCACGCGGACGCTCCAGCCGAGTCCGCACCGGCCGCTCCGGACCAGGTCAGCACCCAGGCGGCTACTGAAACGGCTGCGACGCCGCATCCCCGGCTGGGCCCGGTGCACCGGAACGCGCCGATATCTGTGGGCGCACCCGCCGCGGAGCCCGGTGTTCTCCACTCAGATGCCGCACCACAGTCGTGGACTGAGCACCCTCCGGCTCCCGGTCAGACCCCGCCGGGCCCCACCGCCCCCGTCAGCCCGGTGCTGGATCCCGCTACCCACGGAGTGGGCCGGGTTGGCGAGATACTCACGCCTGATAGCCCGGCGCCTGACAGCCCGGGTAAGGAACACGCGGATGATGAGACCGAGGTGCCACGGCAGGCACCGGGGCCAAGCCCCCGCGACACGCCGACGGCTCTGCCCACCCGGGGAACCCCGCAGCCCGTTCAGCCAGATGCCGCGCAGCCCGATCAGGATGTCGCGGACCCCCGTGACGAGGTCACCGGCGGGCTCGCTCAACCGGTCGTGAAGACCGTGACGCAGCCAGTTCACTCGGTCATCGCGCCTGTCGCGGCACCGGTCGCTCGGCCCGTGATAGCGACGCTGGCCTCATTGCTGCCATAAGCTTAGGTAATGTAATTGGTCACCGCAGCCTGGGGTTCCGGAGGGCTGTGGGGGTAATCAGCCGGTGGCTCCCGGCCCTCGATAGCATCGAAGGCGCCAATCGCCCAGCGCTGTGTCGTCAAGGAGCTCACGTGGTCGCGCCGTCCTCACCCGCCCAGCCCGCCCTGCGCGTGATGGTGGCGGCCGGGACGACTGCGGGAGCCGCGCTGCGCGCCGCGGGAGCGCCCACCAGCGGTCCCGATGCCATCGTCGTCGCCCGGGACGCGCGGGGTGAGCTGCGTGATCTCAGCTGGGCACCGGAGAGCGACACCGAGGTCGAGGCCGTCGCCGCGAGCAGCCCGCAGGGACGCGGCGTCATCCGCCACTCGTGCGCGCATGTGCTCGCCCAAGCCGTGCAGCAACACTTTCCCGGGGCCAAGCTCGGAATTGGCCCACCGGTGACCGACGGTTTCTACTATGACTTCGACGTCGACCGCCCGTTCACCCCTGAGGACCTGGCGGACCTCGAGAAGACCATGCGTAAGATCGTCAAAGCTGGTCAGCGGTTTTCCCGGCGGGTGCTGAACTCGGTGAGCGAGGCCAAAGACGAATTGGCGGCCGAGCCGTACAAGCTGGAACTGATCGATCTCAAGGGAAGCGGTTCGAACGCCCACCTCGACGCCGATGAGGTCATGGAAGTCGGTGCCGGCGAGCTGACGATCTACGACAATGTCCACCCGCACAGCGGTGAGGTCATCTGGAGCGACCTGTGCCGCGGCCCGCATGTGCCGACCACCCGGCACATCCCGGCGTTCCGGCTGATGCGGACCGCGGCCGCGTACTGGCGGGGCAGCGAGCGTAACCCGCAGCTGCAGCGGATCTATGGCACCGCCTGGGAATCGGCCGAGGCCCTGGAGCGCCACCTGGAGTTGCTCGCCGAGGCGCAGCGGCGGGATCATCGTCGGCTCGGTGCCGAGCTGGACCTGTTCAGCTTCCCCGACGAGATCGGGTCCGGGCTGCCGGTGTTCCACCCCCGGGGTGGAACGGTGCGCCGGGTGATGGAGGACTACTCGCGCCGCCGGCACGAGGAGGCGGGCTACGAGTTCGTTTACTCACCACACATCACCAAAGGACAGCTGTTCGAGACCTCGGGACACCTGCAGTGGTACGCCGACGGGATGTATCCCGGGATGCATCTCGACGCCGAGCTGGGCCCAGACGGCACGGTCCGCAAACCAGGGCAGGACTATTACCTCAAGCCGATGAACTGCCCGATGCACAACCTGATCTTCGCCTCCCGCGGCCGGTCGTACCGTGAGCTGCCACTGCGGCTGTTCGAGTTCGGCTCGGTGTACCGGTATGAGAAGTCCGGCGTGGTGCATGGCCTGGCCCGGGCGCGTGGTTTCACGCAGGACGACGCGCACATCTACTGCACGCAGGACCAGCTGCAAGGCGAAATTCAGAGCCTTCTCGGGTTCGTGCTCGACCCGCTCCGCGATTTCGGGCTCGACGAGTTCTACCTCGAGTTGTCCACCCGCGACCCCGAGAAATCCATCGGCACCGACGAGGAGTGGGAGCGGGCCACCGACGCGCTACGGGTGGCTGCCGAGGCTTCGGGGCTGGAACTGGTACTCGATCCAGGCGGCGCGGCCTTTTACGCGCCGAAGATCTCGGTGCAGGCGCGCGACGCGATCGGCCGGAACTGGCAGATGTCGACCATCCAAGTGGACCTGATGCTGCCGGAGCGCTTCGGACTGGAGTACACCGCCGCCGACGGTTCCCGGCAGCGCCCGGTGATGATCCACAGGGCGCTATTCGGGTCGATCGAGCGGTTCTTCGGGGTTCTGACCGAGCACTACGCGGGTGCGTTCCCGGCCTGGCTGGCGCCGGTGCAAGTGGTCGGGATCCCAATCGCCAATGAGCATGTTGATCACCTGCGGCAAGTGGCCAAGGAGTTGCGGGCCCGGGGCATCCGGGTCGAGGTGGACGCCTCTGATGACCGGATGCAGAAGAAAATCCGCACTCACACCACGCAGAAGGTCCCCTTCCTGCTGCTCGCCGGCGCTCAGGACGTCGAGGCGGGGGCGGTCTCGTTCCGGTTCCGTGACGGGACCCAGATCAACGGAGTGCCTGTCGAAGACGCGGTGGGCGCTATCACTGGCTGGGTCGCCCGGCGGGAGAACCGCTCGCCCAGCGCGGCGGAGCTGCGGATAGGACAGCCGTGAGTCCCCCGGGGTCGGCGACATGACCGCCGGGGCGCAGGACGGGGTCGGTGCGCCTGATGCGTTACAGCGGCTGTGGACACCGCACCGGATGGCTTACATCAAAGGGGAGGGCAAGCCCGCGACCGAGCCCGGTGGTAGCCAGTGTCCATTTTGCCGGATCACCGCGATGGACGATCCTGAAGGCCTGGTGATCGCGCGGGGCAGCGCGGTGTACGCGGTGCTCAACCTCTACCCCTATAACCCCGGCCACCTGATGGTGGTGCCCTACCGGCATGTCGCCGACTACCCGGACCTAACCGACCAGGAGACCGCCGAACTGGCCACGTTCACCCAGCGGGCCATACTCGCCACTCGCCGGGCGGCCGCGCCGCACGGTTTCAACATTGGGATCAACCAGGGATCCGTGGCCGGCGCCGGGATCGCCGCGCACCTGCATCAGCATGTGGTTCCCCGGTGGGGCGGGGACACGAACTTCATGCCGATCATCGGCGGAACCAAGGTACTGCCACAGCTGCTGGCCGACACTCATACGCTGCTGACGGGCGCATGGAAAGAACTGTCCTGAACCCGCCCCGGAGCGCGGGCCGGGTCGGCTCGCTCGCCGCGCGATGGCTTTTTCTCGCGCTGGCGCTGGGAATCCTGGCCTGGCGCCTGGGCGGGGACCTCGGGGGAGCGCTGGACGCCGCAGGCAAGATCGGTCCCGGCGCGGTGCTTGGGTCCTTCCTGGCGGCGCTCGCCGGTATGGGTGCCTCTGGCCTGGCGTGGCGTGGCCTGCTGCGCGGATTGGGTAGTTCGCTGAGCCTCCCCGCCGCGGCGCGGGTGTTCTTCACCGGTCAGATCGGCAAATACATCCCCGGTGCGGTATGGGCCTATATAGCACAGGCCAAGCTGGGCCGCGAGCACGGAGTTCCGGCTTCGCGTACCACTGCGGCATCGGTGCTGTTCGTCGTGGCGCACACGGCCACCGGCGCGGTGGTCGCCGGGCTCGTGTTGCCCTTCGCCTCGGCCGAGGTGTCGAGACGATTCGGCTGGATCGCCGTGCTAGCGCCGTTGATGCTGGTCAGCTTGCACCCGCGACTGGTCCTGCCGGTGCTGCGGGTGGTGCATCGGGTACTAGGCCGAGGCAGCCCACCCGAGCGGGTGAGCGGAGCGGCCGTGCTCCAGGCCCTGGGCTGGCTGGCGGTGACCTGGATGGGCTACGGCGTGAGCATGCTGTTGCTCTTGCGGCCAGTCGCCCGGGTGAACACCCACGAGCTGCTGCCCCCTGTCGCGTTAGGCGGGTTCGCCCTGGCCTGGACGGTGGGTTTCATCGCGGCCGGGGTGCTGGTGGTAACCCCGGCCGGGCTTGGGGTGCGGGAGGTCGCTCTGCTGATGGTGCTCGGCCCGGTGGTCGCGGGCGGTGGCGCGGTGGCCGCCGTAGTGCTGATCTCCCGGATCGTGCACACCCTCAGTGACGGGGTCTGGGCACTGCTTGGCCTCAGCCTGCGAGTCTCCACGGCGGCGCAGCGCGCCGACGGCTCCCAGGCGGAGCACCTGCGGCCGGTTCCGAGATAGTTGATCTGGCGCGATGCTTGACATTCTTGCCCGTGCGTCGGTGTCCCGGTTCATCCAGCCGGTGGGGGAGTGGCTAGCCCGGGCTGGGGTCAACCCCAATGCCATCACCGTTGTCGGCACCATCGGGACGGTGGGCTCCGCGCTGTGGTTCTTCCCGCGCGGGCAGCTGGTGGTAGGCACCATCGCGGTGACGGTGTTCGTGCTGCTCGATCTGCTCGACGGGGCGGTCGCCCGGGCCCGCGGCGCCGGTACCCCATGGGGAACCGTGCTGGACTCCACCTGCGACCGGATCGCCGACGGCGCGCTGTTCGCCGGGCTGACCTGGTGGTGTTTCGTTCTCGCCGGTGACCGGCCGCTCGCCGCAGCCGCGCTGTTCTGCCTGGTCAGCGCCCAGGTCATCTCCTACATCAAGGCCCGGGCCGAAGCCAGCGGGCTGCGCGGCGACGGCGGCATCATCGAGCGGCCGGAACGGCTGATCATCGTGCTGGTCGGCGCCGGCCTGTCC
>DASTBN010000321.1:0-14973 GCA_035712045.1 Pseudonocardiaceae bacterium | reverse complement strand
GCCGGTGCCCGCCGCGGCGGATGGTTCGCATTCCGGGGACTGGCCGGGACACGGTGTTCGGCTCGGGGATCAGCAATTCGCCGGCCCCACGCTCCAGCACGGCGCACAGGACATCCAGATCGCCGAGCTCGGGGGCTGGCTGGGTGACCCGACCACTATCCAGACATCTTCCCCGGCACTGATCACCAGCCCGCGCCCGGCCAGCTTGGCCCGCGGCTCGCTGGCCTGTGCGGATGCCCCGATGAGCAGCGGCCAGCCGCAGATTCCCCCTCATCTCATCAGCCCACCCTTCACCCCGCGCGGCGGCGCGTTCTTGCCCGGTGATCCAGGCATCCTCGATATGGGTCCGGTGGACGTGCACATAATTCATTGTTGTCGCTATCCAGGCATGCCCGAGTGTTTCCTGGATAGCGATCAAGTGTCAGGGACAGTTTGACTTCCCTGTGGGCGGACAGTTGATCTCCCTGCTGGCGGGCGGTTTATGTCCCTGTCCGCGGTCGGCTGATCTCCTGTTGGTTTAGGTCAAGGGGATCACCCCTTTGCCGGCGGTGGCCTCGGTGAGGCGGTGGCTGGTGCCCTCGGTGATCACGATGTGGGCGTGGTGGAGCAGCCGGTCGACGGTGGCGGTGGTTATCTCTACTCCTCGTGTTAGCAGGGTCGGCCAGCACGGGGGTTTTCGTCATGGACAGGTGTCAATGACGTCTTGTGGCTGGGTGGCTTGGGTCCTGCGCTTGGTGGGTGCCCTCTGTCTGTCATTGACGATGGAGCAGGTCGGCGGGGCTGGCTGTTGGGCCTCCGGTAGTGACAGCCTGGGTTCTGCTTACTGCGATTCGGGTGGCAGCGGCTTGCGGCGCTGGCCGTGTGTGTGCAGACCTCGTCGGGGACGTCCTAGGTCTGGGGCAGCCGGGTCATGGCGTCGGTGAGTGCGAGGGCGGCGCGCTCTTGCTCGGTATACAGGATCTGCCTGCCCTCAGGCGCCGGGCGGGCAGATGCGCCGTTCGGTCTCGCCGGGCTTGCGCGCGTTCCGGGTGTGCGGGTCCAGGCAGAACGAGTATCCGCTGAGCATCGAGCCGCAGATCTTGACCAGCTCGATCAGCCGCTGGCCGGGTCCTGCTTCGGCGGCGGTCTTTCTGGCCAGGGCATGGAGCCGGAGCGGCTGCTGGTATGGCTCCGGAGTCCCTCCGCTGAGCTGGATTCGCTGCGTCACGGACTTCAGCCCTGGCCCTGATCACATGGGACGGCGGGGTTTACTGTTCGCCGAAGAGTTGGCCGCCGTTGCCCGCGCCGAGCAGGAAGGCCAGGCGGTTGAGGTCGCTGCGGAGCTGGCTGATGCCGTAGGCGGGTGCCCGACGAACTGGGCCAGCGACCGGTGTATCTGGTCGTCGCCGGATGCGAGCCAGTCGCCGGGGAACTGGAGTAGCTCGGCGAGTTCAGCGATGTCAGCCGGGTGGAGGCGGGCATCCGGCGCGGTCATGGCCGGATTCCGCCGCTGGCTGCCGCGCGGAGGTGGCCGTGGGCGATCGCGAGATCCTGGCGGAGCTGCTGGTTCTCGGCGCGCAGCTGGCTGATCCGCTGGTGCGCGAGTTCGAGGCGCCGGCGCAGCGAGTCCTCGCTGGCCCGGCTCCCGGGCTGGCGGCAGGGCGAGCCGCGGCGCGTGGTGTCTTGGCGGATTTGCTCGATTTGGTCGCGCAGTCCGGCTGGGTATAGATCCATGCGCGTGACACCGCGGCCCTGGCGGCCAGGTTCGCGACGGTGACCGGATCTCCGTCGCGGGCCATGGCCGAGAGCGCGGCCTGTGCTCGCTGGAGGGTCTGCTCGTGACGGGCTTGTGCGTGCTGGGCGAGCCGGGCCGTGCGCTCAGCTGGCATGGTTTTCCTCCCGCGGGCCCGCCGGCGGGGTGGGCGTGCATGCGCACGACGACGGGCACGTGCCGCCGCACCCGCTGCCGGTGAGTCCGCCGATGATGGCGATGAGGTTCTTCTCGACGGTGCGGTTCATCTCGGCCAGCCGCTGCTGGCCGCGCTGTTCGGCTTGGCTGATCAGGGCGCGGGTCTGGATGAGCTGCTGGCGGTGCTGGGGCAGGAACTCGGCGGTAGTGACGAAGACCGGGCATGTCAGGCAGGCGTTGGCGTATTCGCAGCGCTGCTGAAGCGGCAGCGCGCAGTACCCGTTCGGGAGCGCCATCTTGGCGCGGGCGAGGTTGTTCTTCATCCACGCGGCCTCCGCGAGCGGCCCGGTCTCCGCGGGCAGTTCCTCACCGCTGATGCCGACCTTGCGGGCGCGTTCCCACTGCTCGCGGATGGTCTGGTCGGACAGCCGGGCGTAGTGCGCGGTCATCTGGTGCGAGGCGTGATCAAGCAGGCGGCGAGATCCCACCAAAGCGGGCGAGCAATGGTTTTCTTCCGTCGGTGACCGATCCGCTCGGCCGGTTCCACCGCATCTCCGATGCTTACTGCTGCGATCAGGCGATCTTCCCGACCGTCGGCTCGGCCAACCCCGTGATCACCGGCCTGACGCTAGCCCATTGCCTCGCACGCCCTCGCACACCAGCTCCCGCCCTGAACACGCCTCCCGCGAAGACACCGCCGCGGGCGCTGTCATCTCTGCACGCCCCAGGATTGCACGATCCGGGGCATGCTCATCAAAGTGGTGCGGTCTGCGGCGAGCACTCGCAGCTCAGCCAGCACCGCCGCGACTTCCTCGGCGCTTGCGATACCCTCCTCGACGATGGCCGTAGCGGTGCGTTCCAGCGACACCACGCACATGGCCTTCGCGCCGCCGTCGAGCGAAACCGGCTGGACCGCTCTGACTTGCACATCCTCCAGGCCGGCGGTACGCAACAAGGCAGGTAGCTCCGGGCCAATGTCAGCATTGCCGCCTCGGCGGCGTACGGTCTCTTGGTAGAGCTGCACCGACCGGGCATACGCGTCGCTGCGCGGGAAGCAAAATGCGCCGGTGAAGTCGGTGTCCTCGACGATCACTTTGCCGCCGGGCGGGATCACCGCCGCCAGCCCGCTGACCACCCGCTGCGGGTCCGCAACGTGGGAGAGCAGAAACCGGACGTAACCGAGGTCGTAGGGGCCGCCGCCGAAATCGTCGGCAGTGCCCAACCGGAATTCCAGGTTGCCGAGATCACAGGCAGCGGCCGCCGCTCGAGCGAGGTCAATAATTTCGGCGTCGATATCGACGCCGACCACCGACCCGGTCGGCCCGGCCAGCCCGGCGAGCTCGACGCTGATGTGGCCACCGCCGCAGCCGAGGTCCAGGCACCGCGCCCCGACCGGCACACCTGCCGCCGCCAGCAGCGCTGCGCTGGTCGGCCACATGATCTCGGCGAGGATGTCAAGCCGCGACATGCCGGCCAGCCCGCCGTCGATCGTGTACCGGGCCTCCGGTGGTGCGTCGGGGACGACCGAAACCGGTTCCGACATGCGACGATTTTAGCATCATGCGCAAACTTCTCACAACGGGCGAAAGAGGGACTCGCACGGCCTCGCGGAGCTTCGGATTGATGTCGTTGCCACCGAGCACTACGGCTGTCCGCGCTCGTGGTGCGCGGGTTCGCCGCCGCCTACCCGACTTCCTGACGAGCACGGCGGCCCACCAGCACGGTGAAGCTGACCAGGGTCTTCATCAGCTATGCTAGATCGGACCTGAGCCGGGCCTGAGGTACACCGCTGGCTGATCGAGACCGGTCACGAAGTGTTCCTGGACCAGAACCCGCGTCCTGGAGATTGCGGTCGGGACTAGCGGCGAGAGCGGCTGCGGTGGGCCGATGCGGTGGTCTTTGTGATCACCTCGGCTGCGGTGGCGTCGATATGGTGCACCGCCGAGGTCGCGACAGCCCAGGAGTAGGGCAGTCGGCTGCTGCCGTTGCTCACCGAACCGGCGGTCGATCATCCGTTGTTGACCGACGTCCAGTACAGCCAGCACACCGACCTGACTCAGGATCTGACCGCGGTACGCGCCGCGCTGATCGCAGCGTTGCCCCGGATCGATGCCGCCGGGGGCTTAGCCTGGCCAGACGGCCGTTCCCCGTTCCTGGGGCTGCGCTCGTTCGAGGGCGACCGGCATCGGGCGTTCTTCGCCGCACTGGCGAGGTCAAGGAACTAGCGGAGCTGGTGCGCTCCCCTGCCGAAGGAACCGCACTAGCGGTGGTGGGTCCCTCGGGGTATGGGAAGTCGTCGCTGGTCAAGGTCGGGTTAGTGCCGGTGATGGCGGACGAGCCGGGGTGGCGGGTCCTGCCACCGATCCTTCCCGGGTCCGATCCGGTCAGAGCGCTGGCTCGGGAACTGGCGAGCGCGGCCCGACGGCTCGCTGTGGACTGGACCGTGGAGCACGCCGAATGGAACGACAACAGGCGTCCGCCCCGCTTATGTGGGTGCGGTCAGATCGCCGCCGCGTTAGCCGATACCGGCGCTTGGACCTCCAGGGGCCGCGTATCACGACCAGGACGACGAGGCCCGGCGCACTGGCTACCCTGGCGGCGTCGGGCTGGTCACCGATCGGGCCGACCTCAGCACGCAGGCGCGTGACTTCCTGCACGCCAGCATCCGCCACGACCGCTCCCGCCGCCGACCCCTCAACATCATCTTATCAGTGCTGATCATTCTTATCCTGGTCGCAGCAGGTGTTGCAGTCTTCGCGCAAGACCGCGCGGGGCAGTAACAGCGGATCGCCATCTTGGATATAGACGGACCAGCTCGTCGGTGACGCCGAGGCCGTACGGAGCGCCGACCAGTGTGCCGCGCTGCTCCTCGGACTCGCCGCCCACGAGCTGCACCCCACCAGGGAGACTCACTCCAGCCTGGTCAATACTCTCGCCGCCGACCCCTACCTCGATACCTGACTGGCCACACCAGCTCGGTGAACTCGGTGGCGTTCGCACCCGATGGTCATACCCTGATCACTGGCAGCTCCGACCGCGCGCGGTCATCCTCTGGGATCTCACTGACCGGACCCAGCCCCGCCAGCTCGGCGCACCCGTGAGCAGCACCGCCGGCGAGATCAGCTGTTGTGGCGTCGCGCCAGGTGGGCGAAGGCTCGCCAGCGGCGACCGTGGGTGCACCACCTTGTGGGACCTGACTGACTTCTGACGGGCCAGAGCAGTCGAGCCCGGGCGTGGTTGTCCCGCGCCGCTGGGTCTTGCCCGATCTCCGACACGACCGGGCTAGTGGTCATCTGGCCTGCTTTCCTTCGCTGATACCGGAATCCGGCGGTCAGACCTGCATGTATCCCGCCTGGAGCGCCTTGGCCAGCACCGGCATCGCGGTGTACTGGAAGTCAGTCTCCGAGTCCAGTTCCTTGATCCGCCCCTCGAGCACCAGCAACGCCAGCAAGGGGAAGACGAACTCCGGCGCCACGAACAGGCCGTGTCGGCGCTGGAGGTCGAACAAGCGCGAGGCGAACCGGACCAGGCTGAATTCTGCGGACTGCTTGCCGCTGGAGTCCGCGATCAGCTCCACCATCTCGGCGCGGAACGTGGCCAGATCGGCGTCCTCGGCGATCTGTGCGGCGCTGCGGCGCACCACATCGGTCGCCCGGTTTCCGTCGCCATGTGCCATGGCAAGGAAGAACTCGGCGAACAGGCCCTGCACCTTCGGCTCCAGCCGGACCACGAAACCCGCGTCCAGTAACACGATCTTGCCTTCGGGCATCAGGTAGAGGTTGCCCGGATGCATGTCGCAGTGCACGAGCCCGTCGAGGAACAGCATGCGGTAGACGCAATGCAGCACTCGCTCGGCCAGTTCCGGGGTCTCGTCCTCGGGGGCCAGCCGACGCAGATTCGGGATGTACTCCATGACGAGCACGCCCGGTCGGCACAGCGCGTCGACCGGCTCGGGTATCCGCAGGTAGTCAACATCGGCCAGGTTGGCGCGTAACGCGTGCAGCGCCTCTCGCTCCAGCTCGAAGTCGGCCTGTTGCGCGACCGCTTCGCCGATTTGGGTCATCATCGCAACGGCAGGGAGGCGGCGCATGCGCGGCAGGTGCTGCATCACCCGCGCGCCGACGCGCAGCAACGCGAAATCGTCTTGGATGCGCCCGGCCACGCCGTGCCTGCGGATCTTGACCGCGACCGCTCGGCCGTCCGGCAGCGTGGCCCGGTACACGCAGGCGATGCTGCCGCTGGCCACGCTGTCCCAGCCGATCGCGTCGGTGGTGATCTCGGCCGCCGGATAGGCGGAGCGCAGCGCCCTGCGGGCTGTCCTGACCGGCATCGGGGGCACCCGGTCGTGGAGTTGGCCCAGCACGTCGCACCAGCCGGACGGCAGCACGTCGCGCCGGGTGCTGAGCAGTTGGGCGCCCTTGATGTAGCTGGCGCCGAGGGCGACCACCAGGGCGCGTGCCCTGCGTTGCGCGGTACTGGCCAGCCGTCGGCGCCCACCGAACGCGGCCACCGCCAGCGCGCCCGCCGTCAGCAGCAGGTGACCCGTCAGCATCAGGACCACGACCAGCCCGCGAACGAGCGTCCAGGGGCGTACCCGAATGGTCGTTGACCCGACCGGCGGCCGATTCATGATGATCATGTGAACTCCGAACCGGTGAGCACGAAATGATTTCTATTTCGGGATAGGAAAGAATGATCGCACGAACTTCTCGAAAGCCCTGTCACCGATGGTCCAACGCATCGTCGCCACGTACCGCGCCGGAAAGCCGATGCGGTAGCGGATACGCGGATTCTTACTGGTAACCGCCTTCTCGATGGCCCGAGCCACCTGGTCGGCGGTGACCGCTGTCCGCCCCCGGCCCCTCGGATGCTCGGTCTCCCGGTAGGCACCGTGCCAGTCCACGAAATACTGCCAGAAATCGTCGTAAAGACCTGATCCGCCTGCCGAGGGAACCCCGAGATCGCCCACTGTGGCCGGGACGAAACCGCCGCGGATCGGGGACGGCTCGATGAGCGAGACCTTGATCCCGAACCTGGCCTGCTCCAGTCGCAACGAGTCGCCGAGGGCCTCCAGCGCGTGCTTGGTCGCCTGGTAGAAACCCCGGCCCGGAGTGGCGAAATGGCCGAACATTGACGACATGATGACGATCCGGCCGCTGCGCTGCGCGCGCATCCCGGGCAGCACGAGCTGGGTCAACCGGACGAGTCCGAAGACATTGGTCTCGAATTGCCTGCGCACCTCGCCGATCGGCGTCTCGTCGATCGTGCCGTTCAGGCTGTACGCGGCGTTGTTGATCAACACTCCGACCGCGCCATGGTTCGCGGTGATCCGTTCGACGGCGGCGACCATGGACTGCTCGTCGGTGACGTCGAGCGGCAGTACCTCGACGCCCTCCTCGGCGAGTTGCTTGAGCCGGTCGGTGTTCCTGGCGGTCGCGTAGACCGGCCAGCCCGCCCGGTGCAGGCGCAGCGCTGTGGTGTATCCGGTACCCGATGAGAGGCCGGTGCCGGAGGAACAACCGGTCAGCAACACGGCTCGGGACGCTGCCATCGTTTCTTTCCTTCGCGTTAGCGCTGTTGTCGGTCAGCTCGCCGGCTGACGAGAGATGCGGCTCTCGCTGACTGAGGTGCCAAGCCCCAGGCCGTCCACCAATCGGTTGATGAAGTTGAATAACGCGGAGCAGAACACCGCCTCCAGCAGTTCGGTGTTGGTCCAGCCCGCGTCGGCCGCCTCGTTCCAGTCCTCGTCGGTGACCTTGTACGCCGCCTGGGTGATTTTGGTGACCAGTCGTAGCAACTGTTTGGTGCGGTCGTCGACGGGCAGTTCATCGGGCGAGGTCGCCGTTTTGATCGCTTCGGTAAGTTCCTCGGTACCGCCGAACAGTCGCAGGAAATAATTGTGGGTACCGACGCAGTACGGGCATGAATTGAGTTTCGATGTCCAGGCCGAGATGATTTCCTTGGTTTCCCTGGCTAGCACACCGCCGCCGAAGATCCCATTGAACCCGCCGATCACGACTTCCAGCAGGTCAGGTCGGGTGGAAGCGAGCCGGAACATGTCCGGCACGAACGGAAGGCCGGTAGCGTGCTTGACGAGGGCGTAGAGCTCCGCGGTCCGCCCGGTCGCCGCCGACTCGTCGATCAGGGGCACGCGAACACCAGCCACCGCCGCCTGCGGATCTGCCATCGGTCTGCCTGCCTTCCTGCTGGATCCGGCCACTGTATGCCTAGCAAAGACCCTGGCATGCGGGGTCCCAAGATCGCTTCTCGGAAATTGCCGCCGGTTCACGATCAGCCGGATGATTGGATCCGCCGGTGGGGTCGGCAAGACCGGAGAAGGCACCAGGTAGCCGGTGACGCGATGCTGAGCGTCGGGATCGCGTGCGGGACACGGCACCGCAGCCATGCCCGCCGTCCCACGCGCGTCGCGTGCCGCCCTGTAAGCCCAATAAAACGGTTTCCATGACTTCTGAGGATGTTCCATGACGCATCACTACGATGATATTGTTGTCGGGTCCGGATCGTCGGGGGCCGTGCTTGCCGCGCGATTGAGCGAGGACACGGCCCGGCGCGTTCTCCTGGTGGAGGCCGGTCCGGATTACCCCACCGCCGACGGCACGCCACGCGACATTCTCAACGGCAGCGAGATGTCGCTGGAGGCGCACGACTGGAAATACCGCGCCGAAATCTACGACGGCCGCCGGGTTCGTTTTCCCCGGGGCCAGGTAACCGGCGGATCCTCGGCGGTGGGCGCCACGATCGCACTCCGCGGCAGGCCCGAGGACTACGACGAGTGGGCCGCGCTCGGCAATCCCGGCTGGGCGTGGCCGGACGTGCTGCCCTACTTCCAGCGACTGGAAGACGATCTCGACTACAGCGGCGAGTACCACGGACAGGGCGGCCCGATCCCAATCCGCCGTTGGCGGCCGGAGGAGCTGACCCCGGCCCAGAACGCCTTCGGTGAAGCCTGCCTTGCCGCCGGGTTCACCGAGGTCAAGGACCACAATCATCCCGAAGCCACCGGTGTCGGCCCCATCCCCTCCAGCCGGCGCGATCCGAGTACCAGGGTTTCCACCGCCATGGGGTATCTCGGACCGGCCCGGTGCCGACCGAACCTCACCATCGCCTCGAACGTCGCGGTCGAGCGGGTGTTGTTCGAGGGCACGCGGGCCACCGGGATTCGGGTGAGCGGCGGGGAGGACAGCCACGGCGGGCGGGTGATCCTGGCCGCGGGCGCGATCGGCTCACCGA
Organism: Pseudonocardiaceae bacterium; assembly: GCA_035712045.1. Classification (GTDB taxonomy): domain Bacteria; phylum Actinomycetota; class Actinomycetes; order Mycobacteriales; family Pseudonocardiaceae. The sequence continues at coordinate 5,834 of DASTBN010000321.1, read as the reverse complement.
TGATCCTGCTGCGCTCGGGTATCGGCCCCGCCGACGATCTGCGCCGCCATGACATCGACGTTCTGCTGGATCGGCCCGGGGTCGGCGCGAACCTGATCGACCACCCCCGCACCGGCGTGTTCATGGTCCCGGCACCGGGCACGGTGGACCCTGCCGCTCCGTTCCTCCAGACCATCCTGCGCACCACGGCCCCCGGTTCACCGGAAACCAACGACTTGCAGTACTACATGGTCAATCATTTCGACCTGAACCTGTTTCCCGAGCTGTACATGCTCTCCGGCGTACCGGTCATTTTCGGCGTCATGCTGGTCGTGCAGCGTCCGCACTCCAGGGGCAGGCTCACCTTGTCCTCCGCCGATCCAGCAGCTCCTCCGGTCCTCGATCTGAACTTCCTCGCCGACGAGCACGACGTGCGGGTCCTCACCGAGGGCGTCCGGACCTGCTGGGAACTCGCCAACCATCCCAGCGTCCGCCAGCTCGGCCAGGAGATCGTCGTCCTGCGCGAGCGGGCCATCGGCAACGACCGGATGCTGCGCCAGTACGTGATCACAAGCCTGGACAGTGCCTACCATCCGGTCGGCACCGCGCGGATGGGACCGGACGCCGACCCGGCGAGCGTCGTCGGCCCGAACTGCCGCGTGCACGGCACCAGCGACCTGTATCTCGCGGACGCCTCGATCATGCCCAACATCGTCCGTGCCAACACCAACCTGACCAGCATCATGATCGGCGAACGAGCGGCGGACCTACTCACCGCCTGATCCCCTCGGACCACGCCGACCGGCTCCGCCGTCCACTGTAGACCGGTACCGGCCGGCGATCCATTTGTACCGACCAATAATCGTCTGGCGAATAAAGCCGGCTCCCGGCGCCGCAAAGATCAGGTTTAGTGAGCAACGTGGGAGAAGCTTCGGCCCTGTCGGGGCCACATGATTAGGTTACGGGTGCGGAAGATGTGAACAGCGTTCCGGATCGTTCACGAGATTCGGTGCCATCAACTCATATCTTGAGTGGTCTGAGAGGAGAGGGTCGCATTGGGCGCGATAGTCCAAACGTTGGTGCTGTCGGTTGTTCTGCTGATCATAGGGTTGACGTGCCTGGCAATCGGGGCCACCGGTCTGATCTGGAAAGCGCGGTGGGACCAGCGAGAGAAGGAGAAGGCGGAGGAAGCGTCGAGATCACCTGAGTTCTCATCACTGAACTCGCGCGATTAATCCGCGAACTTCGCAGTATTTATCTTAGTTTCCTGACATCAGCGCACAGACGGTGAGTGCGAGGGCGACGCTGGCCGCTTGCCGCGAGGTCAGTCGCCTACCCAGCACGAGCCGGGCCAGCACGACGACCACAACGGTGTAGAGCGATACCAGCACGGCGCTGATACTCAGCGGGCCGGTCCGGGTCGCCAGCAGGAACAGGATGTTCGACACGCCGATGATCATCGGTGGGTCTGGTTCCATGCCGACTATGCGTGTAGTGCATATCCCTCGCGCCGAGGTACATCGGCAGGTGCGGGGCCACCCCGGAAAGCTGGAGCCGCTGGACTCAGCGACCTCCGACCGGCCCGCACAATCATGGAACACGGCTCGGGAATCCGGCCTACTTCGAGATTGCCCTGTTCGACCGGCCGGACCGTCGGGCCGATCCGAAGTCGATTCGTGTCATCCCGTCAGGACGGAAAGCGTACGATCCGGAGGAACGGAAACAAAAGCCACGGGCGTGGACCGCCGACGACCACCTTGCCGGACAGCGCGGCGTGCGGTCGGCTGATCCGGCCGAACAGCATCAGGTTGAGCGCGGCCGGATCGAATCGCACGCGGACGTCGACCGGGCAACCCGAATCGCCGAGGCTGACCCTTCCGTTGTCCAGAACCAACGTCACCGGATTGGTGTAGCGCGAACGGAACGCGACCGCGATGCGCCGGTTGGCCGGCGTCCCATTCTTGTACAGCAGTTGGCCGACGCCGTGCCGGGTCACCCCGACCACGAACAGGTCGATGAACTGGCCCGCGTACTGCGGCGGGATGGTCCAGCGGGACCGGGTGGCGCGCGCGATATCGCGGCCGTGGATCTGGAGTTCGTTGGTCAGGTGGGCGATGATTCCGGCGAGCGGGACGTGTGAGTCGCCGAGCCATCGGATTGGCCGGTCCGGGTCGAGATCGGCGCTGGTGCGCAGCATGGTGTCGATGTGGCCGCGTAGCTGTTTGGCCAGCGCCCCGGGATCGCGCTCGGTGAACCGCTCCATGGTCCGGTCGTTGAGCACGTTGACGGTGTCCACGGTGGTGATCCTGATCTGGTCGTCGATGACGTCCCACGGGTATGGGCGTGGCACGTCCGCCGGTCGTGCGAGTGCGGTGTCCCACAACGCGATGGCGGTGACGTGCGCGACCGTGTCGGCCACCGTCCAGTCCTTCGTCGCCATCGCGGTGGGTTCGCAGGAGCACGCCAGTTCGGCGAACCGTTCGCCGCTGTCTCGCAGCGCCGTGCGGGCCGCGCCCCATTGTTCGGGCGTGATGGCCGTGACCATGCTCCGAAGCTAGCAGCGATCCGGTAACGCCTACTTATTCCAGCGTGCGCCCTGTTCCCGGTCGTTGGTCGTAACCGGTTGGTTGCCCAGTCCGGCTGAGGTTCCGTTGGAAGTCGCCGAAGCGCTTGGCTCCGGCGAAGATCGTATCGTGCATGATCAACAGGTATCGCCGGTGCCGTCATCTTCGCCGCCGCGCTCGGCTGGTGGACCATCGCCATGACCCTGCGTCCGGACTACGTTGGCGGCATGCTGGGCGGCGCTGTCCTGGTCGCGGTACTCGGCGCGCCACATACCACGCCCGAAACCGTCGCCTCGTCCCAACACGGTTGACCTGACACGGCAGCTTCGGAGAGGTGTTTCGGTGGGGAAACCCGTACGCTTCGGCACAGATATCCGTGGCCGTATCTGGGCTGGCCGCTGGCTGTCGCGGTCTGCATTTCGCGACTCGCCCCGAATGTTCTGATGGAGGTGTGGAATGGGCGGTAAGCGCATCCGGAAGGTACTCGGGCAGTTGGGGCTTACCCAGGTCCGGCATGTGTCACCGGTACGCGTGGGTGCGGCGCGCGGCCTCGTCGGTCAGGTCTACCGGGAGGTGGAACGGGACTTCGGGGTGCTCGCCCCACCGGTCGCATTGCACTCGCCAGCGCCGGATGTGCTGGCCGCGAGCTGGCTGATGCTGCGCGAGACATTGCTGGTGACCGGTCAGGTCGAGCGGACCGTCAAGGAAACGGTCGCCACCGCGGTCTCGCTGGGGAACAGCTGCCCGTTCTGCGTCACAGTGCACAGCGGAACGCTGACCGGGCTCATCCGGTCGGACGACGCGGCCGCACTCGCGAATGACCATATCGATTCGGTGACCGACCCACGGGTGCGGGCGATTGGCGCATGGGCGCGGGCCAGCTCGACCGAGGAAGGGGCGGCGCGGTACCGGCCGGTGTGCTCGGTGACCGAGGCGCCGGAGCTGATCGGAACCGCCGTCCTGCTCCAGTACCTCAACCGCATGGTGAACGTGTTCCTCGGTGAGGTTCCGCTGCCACCCGGCGTGCCGAGGGTCGCGCTGGGCAGGGTCACGCGCGTGCTCGGTGGGATGATCCGGGCCGCGGCGGGACAGGAGCACCAACCCGGCGCGGCCATCGATTTGCTGCCTCCAGCCCCGTTGCCCGCCGACCTGTCCTGGGCGACCGCGAGCCCCGTCGTCGCCGAGGCATTCGCGCGGGCGTGCGCGGCCGTGGACGCGGCGGGCGTCCGCTCGGTGTCAGCGCTGGTCCGCGAGCTGGTGTCGAGGGAACTGGCCGGGTGGCACGGTGAGGCGCGCGGACCGAGCCGGGCGTGGGCCGAGGAAGCGATATCCGGCCTGCCCTCGGTGCACCGGTCGGCCGGTCGGCTGGCCCTGCTGACCGCGCTGGCGTCTTACCAGATCGACCGGTCGGTCATCGACGAGTTTCGGCTTGACCGGCCCGGCGACGACACGCTCATCGAACTGACCTCGTGGGCCAGCCTTGCCGCAGCACGGCGGGCGGGCGGCTGGATTCCGATCAGCGAGGCGAAAACGGGCCGACAGGCAGCCACCGTTAACGAGACCGCGTGATCACCGGACAAGCGGGCCGTCGGCGCTGACCATCGACCGATTCGGCGTTGCGTGCGGGGACAGGTGACCGGTCGTGCAGTCAGCGCACGGTGCTCGCCATAGCCTGTTCGATCGGCCGGGCCGGGACGCCGTATGTGCTGGCGCTCTCGTCAATTCGGTTTGCGTTCGCGCAGGTGTAGATGGCAGCGTCGGCCCAGGGAGCAGCACAGCGTCCGCGCCACGTACCGTGTCGGCAACGGCGATGGCGTTGATGACATCGCCGCTGACGACAGCCGCTGTCTTCACATCGCCAGCGCCCGGGTCAACCAGAACTTGTCCTGGGGTACAAGGCCCGCGCACTGACCGACAGCGCCGAAGGCGTGGCGACTATCGGCAACGTGCTGCCGCGCCCGCCCGGTCACGGCCGCAGGTCAGTCCCTGCGGGCGACGCCTCCGGCGAAGATCTCGAACCGCGCACGCTGCTCGATGCTGTCCTCCGGATCGGGACGCCAGTCGGGCACCCATACCAGGCCGGGCTCGATCAGTTTAAAGTCGCCGAAGTAGCCGAGGATCTCTGAGCGGGTGCGGAACCGTCCGGTGCCCAAGTTTTCGTTGAAGATCCGCTCAATCTCGTCGAATTCCAGGGCCACCTCTGGATTTTCGCTGCCCGGGTTGTGGGCGTGGGAGATGGCCAGATAGCTGCCTGACGGCAGCGCGTCACGCAGCCGGGCCGCGATGCTGGCCGGGTTCTCGTGGTCGTTGAGGTGGTGCAAGATGGCGAAGAGCAGCAGCCCGATTGGCCGATCGAAGTCGAGGAGCTTCCGCACTGTGGGATCCTTGATGATCTCCTCTGGGCTTCGTATGTCGGCCGTGACGAATTTGACGGTTTCCGTGTCGCCGAGCAGTGCTTGAGCATGTACCGGTACGAGCGGGTCGTTGTCGACGTAGATCACTCGCGCCTGCGGGTCGACGTCCTGGGCGACCTCATGCACGTTCTGTTGGGTGGGAAGCCCAGACCCGATGTCGAGGAACTGGCGGATTCCCGCCTCGGCGGCTAGGTAGTGCACGACCCGCCGCAGGAATGCGCGGTTGGTCTTCGCGTGCTTCTGGATATCCGGCATCACCCGCAAGGACTGCTCGAGCACCGCACGGTCGACGGCGACGTTGTTGGTCCCGCCGAGGAAGGCGTCATAGGTGCGAGCGATGCTCGGCTTGCTGATGTCGACCCCCGGCGGAGCCCACTCTGTATCAGCCACGGCAAATTCCTCTCTACCTGAAGATCAAATCACAACGCTCGTTGCAAAACTACGCCGAGCTCCGGCGGAGCGTCTTCTTCGTCCTTGCTGGGCACATCTGTGAAGAAGTGAAAGGGCCGATCTCGACGGTCAGCACTGCATTTTGATGCCGACGCGACACGCTAGCCTCGGCCCATCCAGGGTCATCACTCGACCAGTGATCACCTCTCCTAGTTCGGGTACTTCGCAGTCCAGCACCGCTGCGATCGGTTCCTCAAGGACGTTGACCATTCGAGAGACGGCGGACTGGCTGACCCCGAACACCACACCGGTACCTTCGTGACTGCAATTGTCGGTAGTAGAACAAGGTAGCCGTGCTCGTATCGGCGATACTCAATCGTGGACTTCTGACCCGAATCCGCGAGTAGTGGGGAGACACGTGGTGTGAGATGGCGATAGGTGCCCTGGTGGCCTGGGATGATGGTCTTTGCGAAGAGATCGATCATCC
>DASTBN010000320.1:0-2742 GCA_035712045.1 Pseudonocardiaceae bacterium | reverse complement strand
CGGCCGGTACGCTCGGCGTCCTCGACCATCGCCAGTGCCGGGCGGTCCTTCACCGAGCCGGTGGGGTTACGGTCTTCCAGCTTGGCCCACAACCGCACCCCCGCTGACGGGGACAGGCGCGGCAACCCCACGAGCGGGGTGTCACCCAGCGCCTGAAGCAGCGAGTCGTAGCGGGCCATGGGCGCTCACAGCCCAACGGCACCGCCGGCCACAGCCGGCAAGATGGTCACGTTGTCGCCGTCGCGCACCGCCGCCGCCAGGCCGCCCGCGAAGCGGACGTCCTCATCGTTGACGTAGACGTTGATGAACCGGTGCAGGGACCCGTCCTTCACCAGCCGGCCTTTGATCCCGGTGTGCCGGCTCTCCAGGTCCTCGATCACCTCGGCGATCGTGGAGCCGGATGCGTTCACGGACTTCTCCCCCCCGGTGTGGGTACGCAGGATGGTGGGAACGGAGACGGTGACGGCCATGCTCAGATCCTCCTCTGGGTGCGATCGGCTCACCACTACAAGTACGCGCCACCCCTCGGGGATTCCGAGACCGGTGCGCGGATCAGGACACGTCGGGGACGTCGTCCGCACCGGTGTGGGAGAACATGTACGACTCGACGACGTCGACCGGCTCCTCGGTGACCACGCCGTCGATGATCCGGTAGGAGCGCAGCTCATGGAGGTCCGGGTCACGGGTGGAGATCAGCACGTAATGCGCTTCCGGGTAGCCGACGATCGCGATGTCGGTGCGGGAGGGATAGGCCTCGGTGGCGGTGTGGGAATGGTAGATCACCATTCGCTCCTCGTCCCGCGAATCCAGTTCGCGTTCCAGCCTGATGTCTTCCATCGAGTCGAAACGGTAGAAGTTCGGTGAGCGCTCCGCGTTCGTCATCTCGATGAATCGCTCGGGGCGCCCGGAACCCGCCGGGCCCGCGAGGACGCCGCACGCCTCGTCCGGGTGATCGCGCCGCGCGTGCTCCACCATCGCGTCGACGAGATCACGGCGGATCCTCAGCACACCGCTATCCTACGTGCTGGTCAGCGCCTGGATGAGGGACTCCTGCACCCAGGTCAGCCAGTGGTACACCGGCAGGTGCGGCGCGCGGGGGTCCTCGGCGGGAAGCTCGTCGGGCATATCCTCGGTGACGTCGAGCACCGTGCCCAGGGCCAGGCGGACGTCGTTGAGCGCGGTGAGCCAGGCTTGCGCCTGCTCCTCCGACAGGCGTACCCGGCCGCCCCGCGGCGGGCAGGTATCCAGCACGACAGCGGCCACACTGTCTTTGGACGCCACTAACTCAGGTTCGTGCAGGGACCGCAGGCCACCGGAGAGCGCGGAGTCCTCGCGGTGGAAATCCGGCAGCAGCCGGGCGAGCACCCGGTCCTCCGGCGCGGTGGCGGGGCCGGCGACGATGCCGGTGAGCGCGGCTAGCTCATCCTGGGGATTCGCCGCGACCCGGGCGGCGAGGAGCTCACGAACCTGGCTGACCAGCCCGCGCAGCAGCCCGGCCTCCCGCTCGCTGAACGTGGCCACCAGGGCCGTGCCACGGCGCCGCCAGCCGTTCACGTGTCCTTCCGCATGGTCGCCCAGAGCCCGGCGCCGTGCAGCTTCGCGACGTCGATCTCCACCTTATCCCGGGAACCGCAGGTCACCACCGCCTTGCCCTTGTGGTGCACATCGAGCATCAGCTTGGTGGCCTCGTCCTGGCTGTATCCGAAGAGTCGCTGGAAGACGTAGGTGACGTAGGACATCAGGTTCACCGGGTCGTTCCAGACGATCGTCAGCCACGGCCGGTCCTCGGTGCCCGTCTCGTCCACCTGGGTCTGATCCAGTTCGACGGGTGTGTTCATGACTCAATATTCCCACCTGGTCCAGCGAATAGGCTCACCAGATGCCCCCGCGCATGCCCAGCACCGCGTTTCTCACCGATCAGTATGAGCTGACGATGCTCGCCAGCGCGCTGGCCGATGGGTCGGCGTTCCGGCGATGCACGTTCGAGGTTTTCAGCCGAGGGCTGCGCGGCCACCGTTACGGTGTGCTCGCCGGTGTCCCCCGGCTGCTGGAGGCGATCTCCCGGTTCCGGTTCGACGACGAGCACCTGACGTTCCTGCACCGCATGCTCGACCCCCGCACCCTGGACTGGCTGGCCTCCTACCGGTTCCGCGGTGACATCGACGGCTACCCGGAGGGTGAGCTGTACTTCCCGGGCTCTCCGGTGCTGAGCGTGACCGGCAGCTTCGCCGAGACGGTGCTGCTGGAAACGCTGGTGCTCTCGGTGCTCAACCACGATAGCGCGGTGGCCACCGCGGCCACCCGGATGACCAGCGCCGCGGCTGGGCGGGCGCTCGTGGAGATGGGCGGGCGGCGCACTCATGAGGAGGCCGCTGTCGCCGCCGCTCGGGCCGCCTACCTGGGAGGTTTCCAGGCGACGTCCAACCTGGCCGCTGGGCTGCGCTACGGCATCCCCACCACCGGCACGGCGGCGCACGCGTTCAGCCTGCTGCATGAGCGCGAGGCGGACGCCTTCGCCGCGCAGGTCGCCGCGCTGGGCACCGACACCACGCTGCTGGTGGACACCTACGACATCACCCAGGGCATCGCCACCGCGATCAAGGTGGCGGGGCCGGGGCTGCGCGCGATCCGGATCGATTCGGGGGATCTCGGGGAGCTGGCCAGGCGGGCCCGCGCGCAGCTCGACCAGCTCGGCGCGCCGGATGTGCGGATCGTGGTCTCCGGCGATCTTGACGAGCACTC
>DASTBN010000319.1:0-4468 GCA_035712045.1 Pseudonocardiaceae bacterium | reverse complement strand
AGCACCCCGTACAGCACCAGGAACATCACATAGGTGATCACCATGAAGCCGCCCGGGTTGACCGACGGAATCACCCTGGTACTCAGCAGAGCCGCCAGGCTCAGCGCGCCCGCGCCCGCGCCGACGATCACGATGAGATCGGCCTCGCTCCGGGCGGCCGTCGAGCGGCGGGTCTCTGCCTCAGGAGGGCTCGCCGAGGCCGCCGACACCTCGGAAGGCGGGTGGGCGGGGCGGTAGGCGGGCGTTACGGTCGTCATTTAGGCCTCGCTCTGCGCGCCGGAACGAGTGCGGGCGATGACCGCCGACGCACCGAAGTTGATCACCAGCGTGAACGCGAACAGCGCCAGCCCCGCAGCCATCAGGGCCGAGAGCTCGAACGGGCTGGCCGCTCCGAATCGAAGCGCGATGAGCGCCGACACCGAGTTCGCGCCACTGCGCAGAATCTCCGGCTGAATCTTGAAGACCGGAGATATGATCATGTACACGGCGATCGTCTCGCCCATCGCCCGGCCGAGGCCCAGCATCGTGCCGCCGATCATCCCGCCACGGCCGAAGGGCAGCACGACGCTGCGGATCATTCCCCACTTGGTGGCGCCCAGCGCGTAGGCACCCTCCCGTTCCCCCACCGGGGCTTGTGAGAAGGACTCCCGCATCACGGAGGAGACGATCGGCATGATCATCAGCGCGACCACGATCCCGGCGATGAACGTCGAGGACTCGTAGACCGTCTGATCTCCTAGCGGGTCGTTGGGGTCCACGCCGTGGATGCTCAAGAATGGGATCCAGCCGAAGTACGTGGAGATGAACCTCGCCAGCGGGATGATCTTCTCGCTGAGGAAAAAGAAACCCCACAGCCCGTATACGACGCTGGGCACCGCCGCCATCAGATCGATCATGTTGATTAGAGCACGGCGCAGCTTGCGCGGCGCGTACTCCGAGGTGTAGAGCGCCACCCCGGTGGCCAGCGGCACCGCGAAGGTGACGGCCACCACAGCGATGAGCACCGTCCCGGTGATCACTGTCGCGATGCCGAAGTTGTGCGAGGAGGGCTCCCACGCCTGGGTGGTGATGAACTTCAAGCCGGCGTCGGCGAGGGCCTGCGAGCCCCGGTAGAAAAGGAAAAGCCCGATCGCGCTCATGATGATGAGCACGATCAGGCCGGCGCCCCGCAGGGAGAGCTGGAATACCCGGTCGGCACCACCGGAGGCGGGTCTGACCCTCCGAACCGACTCAGGCGGGTTCACCGGCCCGGGAACCGGCGCCATCACCACGGTGGTCATCGGTACATCACCTGCACCGGGGTGGTCGCGGCTGTCTCGGCGACCAGCTGAAGGAACGCGGCGCAGGTGAGCCGGGCCCGGACCTGGCGCGGATAGCTGCGCGCCGCAGTGGCGACAACCTCGTCAGCCAGCCGCACCCGCCACACCCACTGGCCATTGCCGTTACGCGAGGTCTCCCCCACCGCCTCCGCCAGGCCTTCCTGCAGCACCCGGATCTCCGCCAGGCAGGACTCGACATCCGGGCAGGTGTTGGCCGAGCGCGCCAGGCTGCGGTTGTTGGCGGACATGAACCGCCAGGTGAAACCGCGTATCCGGGCCTGTGGAAGCTCTGCCCACGTTCCGGCCTCCCCCTCAGGCTCCCGTGGCACAGGCACCCGCGCGGCGCGCGCTACCGACACCACCTGGAATCGAGCGGCAGCCATCCGGTCTCCCTCTTGCGGGTTCTTGACGGCGTGACGCTCTCTCGCGCAGATGAACGGAGCGGGTCCGCAGGCCGACGAGTGGATTGATACCAACCCCACAAGGGACAGCTACCTATCGTGGGCAGTCAATCCTGTCATCGCTCGATAGGGCTAATTTAGCTCACTCACAGGAGATTATTATGTGCCAAGAGTTAAATTTTTGACCTCGACATCACCCAAAGTGGTGGCAAAGTCGAGTGATTGCGGGGAGTGGTGAGTTGTCACCAAGAGGGGTCACAGCGATCACTCATCGGCTCCGGCCGGCCGAACCCACGGAATGGGCAGGAGACATCTCCCCAGTGACCCGGTAACAGACTCCCGCCGCGATAGCCACCGCGTGATCGCCGAAACGCTCGTAATAACGGCCGATCAACGCGGCGTCCACGGCGTGTTCCACGCCGTGTGACCAGTCGGGGGCGAACAGGATGCCGAACAGGTGGCGCAGCAGCGCGTCCACCTCGTCATCAGCCGCCGCGAGCCGGCAGCCGGACAGCGGATCCTGGAACTCGATGGCGCTGGCGGCATCCGCCGCGAGCCCGCTGGCGAGCAGGCTCATCCTGGCCAGCACCGGGCGCACCTTTCCGGAGGTCATCGGGTTCGGGTGCTTGGTCTGGGCGATGACGGCGACGTGCCCGGCGAGGTTGCCCATCCGCCGCGCGTGACCCAGCGCGCGCAACGCCGAGACCACCACCCGCAGATCCCCGGCGACCGGGGCCTGCAGCGCCAGCAGGCTGACGCAGCGCCGCTCCATCAACTCGTACCTGGCCCTGATGTCCTCACGCTGCGCGATGACCAGGTCCGCCAGCGTGAGATCACTCTGATGCAGCGCGATGGATGCGTTGGTCATCATCAAACCGGTCAGCCGGACCATGCTCGCGAGGTCGCTCATGAGCTCATCGAGCCCGGCGTGGAATGTGGCTCGCATGGCACTCACCTTCTTAGTCCCACACAAGTGTCACACCCGCCACACCGGTACCGCAACTGATCTCCCGTATCCGCGGAGATTATGCGCTGTGCGGTCAGTGCACGCGGATTTCCGAGTTTGACCTCCTTATCCGAGGATTCCGGGCGGAGGGAGGCCCTCAGACCGCGTGAATGATGGTGCCCACGTGCTCATCGCGCAGACTCTTGGTGATGCTCCCGGGAGTGAGCCCGTTGACGACCTGGATCTCCTTCTGGTGCTTGGCGTGTGCCATCAGCTCCAGCACGAGCGGGTCGATGGGAAGGCTGCCGAGATCGCAAGCCAGCAACTCATCCGCCGCTACCTCGGGGATGAGCTCCGGCCGATGCCCATTGGCGCTCGCCGGATCACTGGTGAACACACCATCGACGTCTTTGACGTAGATGAGCCGGGCCGCGCCATACGCGTCAGCGAGCAGGAACGCGCCGGCGTCCGTGCGGTGCTGCGGGATCTTTCCCACCTCGGGCGGGAACTCGTAAAGCTCATACGGCGGGTACCCGTTGGACACCACCGCGCGGCTCGCGGTCAGGTGCACCGCGAGCTGGTGCGCGATTGAGGCGTGCGAGAGATAGGACACCCCCTGCTCGGCGAGCAGCGCCGCGATGAGATGCCCGTTCTGCTCCGCGTCGGCCGAGACCAGGGAAGCGAGCACTCCGGTGGGCAGGCCGAGGTCGAGCCCGACTCCCAGCACGTGCCGCCCCCGGATGCCGGGACCGGTCAGGATCAGCATCCGGTGCTCGCGCAGCGCGCCGCGCAGCTCGTCCACCACCGGGAGCACCGCGTCACGGCCCCTGTCCATGATCGACCGGCCGCCGATCACGACCACGTTCAACCAGGGCAGCAGCGAGATCACCGGCCGCTCCAGCGGCCGGACGAGCTCGCGGTCCAGCAGGGTCTGGCGCATCAGCGCCGAGGGCACGTCTTTGGCCGCGAAGGAGGATCCAGTGTGGGCGATGGTGTCGGTCATGGCGTTCTCCTCAGCTGGCCGAAATGATCGTGCCGACGTGCTCGCCGGCCAGTGCGCGCCGGATCAGGCCCGGCCGCAGGCCGTTGATGATCTGAACCGAGCGCACGTGCCTGGCCCTGCGCATGAGCTCCGGGACCGGGCGTTCGATGATGAGATCCGGCAGGTCTGCGGCGATCAGTTCCTCGACCGTGATTCGCGGGATGAACGTGGCTTCCGGGTCAGTCTTCGGATTGGCCGTGTAGAGGCCATCCTCATCCTTCACGAAAATCATGTTGGCGCACCCATAGACTTCCGCGACGAGATAACACCCGGCGTCGGTGCGATATGGCGGTATCACACCCTCGCGCGGAACTCGCTGCCACAGATCGTACGGAGGCATTCCCGAGAAGATCGCCGCCCCGCACTCGGCCAGATACAACGGAATCGCCCCGAAAGCCGAGCCACCCACCAGGGGCACGCCGTGACGGGCCATCAGATACCCCAGAATCTGGGCGTTCTGATCCGCGACCGCGGCGCCGACATCGGTCAGCACACCCGTCGGCAGGCCCAGTTCGGCCGCGAGGGAATACACATGCCGGGCCCGGGTCCCGGCACCGGTGCCGATCAGGATCGGATGACTCCGCTTGACCGCCGCCAGCTCCTCAACCACGGGATACACCGCCGAGCGGCCACGGTCGATCAAGCTCTGGCCACCGATTTTGATCACGCTGACATCCGGCAAAATCGCGTAATCAGGTGCCTCCCCACTCGCCCGCGTCAGTTCTGGATCGCTTAACGAACGGCTCATCAGAAGTGATTC
>DASTBN010000318.1:0-4710 GCA_035712045.1 Pseudonocardiaceae bacterium | reverse complement strand
GAGCGCAACGCGCTGCAGGCGGAGCGGCCGCCGCGGTATCAGCGCCAGTCGGCTGGGTCGATCGTGGACGCGGCAGAGCCGCGGATCCGTGAATTGCTGCAGACGTATCCAAGGATGCCGGCCACGGTGATCGCGGAGCGGATCGGCTGGTCGCGCTCGGTCCGGGTGCTCTCGGGCCGGGTGGCGGAGTTGCGGCCGGTGTACCTGCCGCCGGATCCGGCCTCGCGGACGAGCTATGTGGCGGGGGAGATCGCGCAGTGTGATCTGTGGTTCCCGCCGATCGAGCTGCCGGTGGGCTTCGGGCAGACCCGGAGCGCCAAGCAGCTGCCGGTGCTCACGATGGTGTGCGGGTATTCGCGCTGGCTTGCGGCGGTGCTGATCCCGAGCCGGCACGCGGAGGATCTGTTCGCCGGCTGGTGGCGGCTGATCGGGGGATTGGGCGCGGTGCCGCGGGTGCTGGTCTGGGACGGTGAGGGCGCGATCGGCCGCCGGCGCGGCGGACGGAGTGAGCTGACTGGGGAGTGTCAGGCGTTTCGCGGCACGCTGGGGGCGAAGGTGCTGGTCTGCCGGCCGGCGGACCCGGAGGCCAAGGGCATCATCGAGCGGGCCCACGACTATCTGGAGCGCTCGTTCCTGCCCGGCCGTACGTTCGACTCACCAGCGGAGTTCAACACTCAGCTGGGCGAGTGGCTGGCCGTGGTGAACACCCGGCCGCGGCGGGCGCTGGGCTGCGCCCCGGCCGATCGGATCGCTGCTGACAAGCAGGCCATGCTCGCTCTGCCGCCGGTCGCGCCGGCGACTGGGTGGCGGGCCTCGACCCGGCTGGCTCGTGATCACTACATCCGCCTGGACGGCAACGACTACTCGGTGCACCCGGCGGTGATCGGCCGGCGGATCGAGGTCATCGCCGATCTGGACCGGGTCCGGGCGCTCTGTGACGGCAAGACCGTGGCCGATCACGAGCGGATCTGGGCGGCTCATCAGACGATCTCCGATCCCGAGCACATCGAGGCCGCGAAACTGCTGCGGCGCACCCGGATCAGCCTGCTCCGCCCGGCCCCAGAGCCGGAGGTGCAGATCCGCTGCCTGGATGACTACGACACCGCGCTCGGCGTGAGTACCGGCGAAGGCGGGGTGGCCTGATGAGTACCAAGACCACGGCCAGGACCAGCCGGGACCTGGCCGCCGAGGTGGCGTTCCTGACTCGCGCGCTGAAGGCACCAACGTTGCGCGAGTCGGTCGCCCGGCTGGCCGAGCGCGCCCGCGCGGAGTCCTGGTCGCACGAGGAGTACCTGGTGGCCTGCCTGCAACGGGAGGTCTCCGCCCGGGACTCCCACGGCGGTGAGGGCCGTATCCGGGCCGCCCGGTTCCCGGCCCGCAAGAGCCTGGAGGAGTTCGACTTCGACCACGCCCGCGGCCTCAAACGCGAGGTCATCGCCCACCTGGGCACCCTGGACTTCGTCACCGCCCGGGAGAACGTGGTCTTCCTGGGACCGCCGGGCACCGGCAAGACCCACCTGGCGATCGGGCTGGCGATCCGGGCCTGCCAGGCCGGGCACCGGGTGCTCTTCGCCACCGCCGCCGAGTGGGTCGCCCGCCTGGCCGAGGCCCACCACAACGGCCGGCTGCAGGCCGAGCTGACCAAGCTCGCCCGCGTCCCGTTGCTGGTGGTCGATGAGGTCGGCTACATCCCGTTCGAGGCCGAGGCGGCGAACCTGTTCTTCCAGCTGGTGTCCTCCCGGTATGAGCGCGCGAGCTTGATCGTCACCAGCAACAAGGTCTTCGGCCGGTGGGGCGAGGTCTTCGGCGACGACGTGGTCGCCGCCGCCATGATCGACCGCCTCGTCCACCACGCCGAAGTGATCTCCCTCAAGGGAGACAGCTACCGGCTCAAGGACCGCGACCTCGGCCGCGTCCCACCCGCCGGCACAACTGAAGACTAGAAGATCAACAAGTACACAGGGGGTCAAAATTCAGATGCCGGAAAGGGGTCAGGATTCGGCTGCCGTTGACATCCGGATCGGAATACCGCGCGCGATAAGCACGCCCTTGAGCGCCTTCTCGGCCGCGAGGTGCGCGAGAAACGCCGCCAGCCGAGGCGGTGATTCACCGCCATCGACCCAGCCGCCGCGCGGTAGCAAGATCCTCGGCAGCCTGCTCCAGCCACGGCCGCGCCGCAGCTAAGACCTCACGAGGCTCGCTCATACACCACTTCGCCCTCGCGCGCAGGCCAGTAAATCATCGATCCGATGACGTCCTTGCGACGCTCATACTCGTCCAATCGGTCACGAAGGCATCAATCGGCGCCCGCGCACTGATCGCCCGCCGGATCGAGCTGATCAGCCGCGTCCGGCCCGCCGGGTCAACGTGGCCACAGCGCTGGCCCCCGTCCACCCACTCAGCCAAACGGCCCCAAACGAATCACCAGCCCCAACCTGGCCAGCTCGACGCTGCCCAGCCAGGGCCAGACCCATCTCCTAAGGATCAACGCCACAACCCAGACCATCGCGACTGAGCGACACCAGGCCCGGCGCCGCATGCACCGTCGCAGCCGCCCGGCGGTCCATGGCCCGGTGCGCATAGGGCCCCGCACTCACGCATGCTGTCCATATCCAGCTGGCGGACAGGTCGTTATCGGGCCGTTGACACCTGTGGTGTGCTCAGGAAGCGTCGTACAGGTCCGCAGAGGCTCAGAGGGGCGCCGTGGCTAGGCCGAAGCATCCCGATAAGGATCTTGAGGCACTGCTCCGATCGCTGGAGTCGGCAGGCTGGAGGATCGAGAAGGCCCGGAGGTACTTCAAGGGATATTGCCCATGCGGTGACCACAAGAAGACGATCCACCTCACACCCTCGGATCCATCCTACCGACGCAATCTGATCGGTTGGTTGAAGCGGGAAACGTGCTGGGAGAAGGAAGCGTGATGACTCGCTACTACCTCGAAGTGCGCTACCGGGTCACACCGGTGGCCGCCGTCGATAAGCACACCGACGCGATGATGGACGCCCTGGTCGCCGAACCGAATCTGATCGACACCGATATCGGCGCGGATCTGAGCCATGGCTGGGCGGATGTGTGCACTGTGGTCGAAGGTGAGGACGAAGCTAACGCACTACGCACGGCGCTCGTGGGTATCCGCTCCGCCGCACACAACGCCGGTGCGGCCACGCCAGGATGGGAGGCGGACCTCGACAAGGTCATGGCGACCGTGCGGCCCGTTGAGTTCCCTCTCGATGACGACTACGAAGTGCCCACCCAGCCGACAGGTGAACCGATGGACCGTTACGCGGACCAAGACGCGGGTTCTTGACGATCAAGTTTTCGATCTGGTCACGGAGGCGCCCACGACGTCGGGCACCTCGCATCTCATCCGGCAAGTGGCTTCATCGATCCAGCCCTATTGCTACAAGACGGGGCAGAGCGTGAAACCGCGCACAGCATGAAAGTGCGGAGCGGGTCCGAAGCGACGCTAAGCAGCTCGGTCGCAGAAGCGTGCCAGTCATCGGATCGGTCGATGTCGGCGTAGATGACACCAGTGTCGACGATCACCTGTTGTGCGGGTCCCGGCCGCCGAGTCCCTGCCGCAAGGTCTCGGCCGATCGGGTGGCCGTGTCGCTCCGACCGCTGCGGTAGGCACCACCTTGCGTCGACACGTCTGCTGTAAGACAATGCTTTACGATAAGTCGGTGAGGCTGTGGTGGGCAGAGGAAGACGCCGATTACATCCGCAGCCGGTCGGCACGCTACCCCGGTGCTGTGAACCTAGAGCCGGAGTGGACCCAGGAGGTGATGGCCGATGAGCACTTGGTCGAGCTGTTGCCGTATCCAGCGTCGCGGGTCGGCGCGTCTGGATTCATCGGCTGGTCGACCTCGGCGGGTCGGGTGCTCGTGGTGATCGCCTATCGAGACCTCGACGGCGAACTGCACGGCATGAACGCATGGCCAGCGAGCGGGCGAGACTTGGCGGTCTATGAGAAAGCGGTAGCCAATGACGAAGAAACTTGACGAAGAAACCGAACGAGCCGCACGGGCCGATGCCCGCCGGCTTGAGGCCGAGTCGGGGGCAACTGGGCCGTATCCGGCGGGCACGACGATCACCCGTCCGAACCGCCCCAGCCGGATGTTCAACGTCCGGCTGACCGACGAACAGTTCAACGAGCTGCAGAACCTGGCGCGCGAACGTCACCTGCCCATGTCAACCATGGCGCGTTCGTGGCTACTCGAACGCCTCGGCCAGGAACGCCGCGCCAGCTAAGCACCGCCACCGCCCGAGACAGCCATGCTTGCTTAACCTGCTAGAACCGGAGCCGACGCGGGGACTCGAACCCCGAACCTACCGCTTACAAGACGCCCCATCCACGTCGACCATGGCCTCTACCAGCGGCTATACCGTCTACAGTGATCGTTCAGGTGGCCACAGAGGCACAGTTGGACACCAGTTCGTGTCACAAGCCGTGTCACGCCGCTCAGATACTGTGTCGGCCCGTCATGAGAGATCAACACCCGGGGAAACAGCCAAGCTGCGAAGTACCTTGAGTGTGCTGAGGCAATCGTCAAGCGCTCTGTGGTTGCCGCCCAGCGGTAACCACCGCCGGACGCGCAACCACGCGGAGCGGCGGTGCATCACACAGTCCCAATTCCGTCGAGCACCGAGGTGGCCAGGGTTCAGACGATAGCGAAAGCATTCCACACGAATGGTGCGGATATCGTGTT
>DASTBN010000317.1:0-2384 GCA_035712045.1 Pseudonocardiaceae bacterium | reverse complement strand
CGAGCACTCGTGGGTACGCGGCAGCCCGGTCGGCAATCACCTCTGCCCGGTATGGGCCGTGCCCGAGCGCGCGAGTGAAGAACCGGCGAGTCGCCGTCTCATCGACGGACCACTGATCACCGGGGACGTGTCGGCAAGGCTGTGCCACGTCGATCAGCAGCGGGGTGAACCACCGCACCCAGCGGTAGACGGTGACATGATCGACCGTGATGCCGCGCTCGGCCAGCAGTTCCTCCACGTTCCGGCAGGAAAGCCCGTAGCGCAGGCACCAGCGCACTGCGAGCGTGATCACATCCGGATGAAAACGAATCCCCGCGAAGCCAGACCTCACTGCTGGCACTCGACCAGAGCGACGACGCATGGATCAAGCCTGCCTGATCTTGCTCTCCACCGACGCAACAGATCCAGCGCCAAAGCTCGGTGACCCGCAGCCCGCGTTCCGAGGCCCCAGGGCTCGTCGCTTGCCCGATCAGCTCAAGTCTCAAGAAATTTGCCGGTAACGGTGTCAGGTCAGCGACGATGGCTCGTCGACCCTGTCAAACGCCGCTAGGGTGAGCGCAACTCTTTCTCGACCGCGCGCACGTCAGCGGCCACCCCGCCGCAGCCACCGGTGTGCTCGCCGCAGTGGTACTGCCGACGGGGGAACCATCCGGATACATTCCCTTGTGCGGTCGGCCTCTCAGGGGGCCTCTGCACTGGCCGCAGCGCAGCCCGGGCACCGCACGCTCGGCTTCCACGCTCTTCTCCAGCTCTACCGACACGCTGCGTGACAGCCTCGCGTACGAATCCAGGACCAGGCGGCGCCCCGACCCTCACCTCTACCATCACCACGTGCGCCCATATCGAGAGTGTAGGTAACAAAATAAGGTGTTGCCCCAGCAGCCACATTCACTCACGAGTCCCGCCGCCGCGAGGTGGCGGGACTCGTTGCTGGCCCGTGCCATCCCCGCTGAGATCAAGGCGGCTGCCTCGCGGGACCCTCACCGGCATGATCCCGCTCGTTTCGTCCCGCCGGTGAGCCCCGAGGACACCCCGTCGCGCCGCGCCGGGCTATGGCTGCTGGGACCGGGCGGCGGCACGGTGCTCGACGTCGGCTGTGGTGGCGGGGCAGCCGGGCTCGCGCTGCTGCCCAAGGTGTCCCACCTGACGGGGGTTGATCACGCGCGGGACATGCTGCGCGCGTTCGAGCGGGCGTGTGACGAGCGGGGAGTGGCGCGCCGCTCGGTGCTCGGCCTGTGGCCGGATACCGCAGCGGAGGCGGGTGCCGCCGACGTCGTCGTCAGCCACCATGTGGGCTACAACACCCTGGAGCTCGGGCCTTTCGTCGCGGCGCTGGGTGCCGCCGCGCGCCGCGGGGTTGTCGTTGAGCTGCATGCCATCCACCCGGGGGCCTGGCTGGACCCGCTGTGGCTGCACTTCCACGGTCTGAACCGGCCACCACCGGCGACTGCGGACGATGTGCTGGCGGTATTCGGCGAGGTCGGGATACACCCCGAGGTGCGACGCTGGTCCCGGCCCGCCCAGCCGCGCGATCCGGAGGCGGAACTCGATTTCTCCCTGCGCCGGTTGTGCCTGCCGGAGCAGCGCCGGGAGGAGGTCGCGGAGGCGGTCGCCGCGCTGGGCCCCCGCCACCGCGACCTGGTCACGCTCTCCTGGTCCACCTAAACCCCGGGCCACTCGTGATCGGGGTTGAGGTCGCGCTCGGCGCGGGGGCGGCGGTGCTGCTGCTCGCGGTGCTCGCGGTCCGGGTCTCCACCCGGCTGGGCCTGCCATCGCTGCTGCTCTACCTGGCCATTGGCCTGCTGATCGGCGAGTCCGGCCTGGGTGTGCGGTTCTCCGACGCGCCGCTGACCGCCGCGCTGGGAATCGCCGGTCTGGTCCTGATCCTGGCCGAAGGCGGGATCACCACCCAATGGTCGGTGATCCGCCAGGCGCTGGGACCGGGAATCGCGCTCTCCACTGCGGCGGTCGTGGTGAGCATCGGCGCCACCGGATGGGCGCTGCACCTGCTGCTGGGCCTGGACTGGCGCACGGCGCTGCTGTGGGGCGCGGTGCTGTCCTCGACCGACGCGGCGGCGGTATTCAGCGTGCTGCGGGCGCTGAAGGTGTCTCCCCGGCTCTCCGGCGCGCTGGAGCTGGAGTCGGGAATCAACGACGCGCCGGTGTACATCGCGGTGGTCCTGCTCGCCACGGGTGAGCCGGTCCGCTGGTGGACGCCCCTGCTGGTCGGCTACGAACTGGTCGTCGGCGGGGTAGTCGGGACGGCGCTCGGCTACAGCGGGGCCTGGGCGCTGCGGCGCGCCGCGCTACCCGCGACCGGTCTCTACCCGCTGGCGACCATCGCGGTCTGCGTGCTCGCCTTCGCCGCCGGGCAGGGCCTGCAC
>DASTBN010000316.1:0-7805 GCA_035712045.1 Pseudonocardiaceae bacterium | reverse complement strand
GATGGCGTTCACGCGCAGGTCACCAGGCGTGTCGCACCAGCCCCGCGCCCACCCCACAACAAAGCCCCCGACCAGCAGCCGCAGCTAGACGGCGTTCACACAAACCGTCAAATGATGCGCCTGATGCAATTCTGCTCACTTACAGGGTCGATGCGTAGAAGTGCCGAAGTGCGTGCATCCCGTCATCTCCCACGACGTACGTCAGCCCCGCCCTGGCGAACGCCGGTCTCCAGTGCCGCCAGTTGAAGTCACATCCCGTGTCCACTCCGTCCGTATCGTTGACGATCAGTAACCGAACAGACACTGGATCACCGGTCGTCCTACCCCAGGGCAGCGTAATTGTGACGGGAGGATGTGCGTCCATGTAGTCGTCGATGTTTTCTAGCAGTCCGCGTGAGATGGGCACGATGCGCGTCTTGCGGCCCTTAGGAAGCTTGAATAACGGCAGATTGCCAACGTATGCCAGTTGTCGATCAATATGGACGACCATATGTTCCCTGTCGATGTCATCGGGTGAGAGCCCGAGGATCTCGCCCTGCCGCAGGCCAAGGCCGCTACCGAGTGGAATCACGACCGACTGTCGTGGTGGTAGGGCGAGCTGGATCTTGCGTAATCTGGCCTCAGTCCACGGCGTGACCTTCCTCTGGTCTGGCATCGGCTTCTTAACACCTTTTGCCTTGCACGGATTCGCACGGATCTTCTTCTCATCGACAGCCGAGGATAACACCGCAGATAGCAGGTCGAATACCTGCGACTTGTGTGACTCTGAAATGTTGTTCCCGTTCATCCAGCTCAGCCAGTCGCGGATGGCGGTAGCACCGATAGAGGACAATGAGCGCCCGCCGAGAAATGGGTACACCCGTTTTTCCAGCTTGAACTGCATGGTGCGCTGTGATCCCTCATCCTGTGATTGCCCTTTCAGCCAGTTTCCGCAGTACTCTCGTAGTGTCTCCTTGCCCGCCTTCGGGTCAATGTAATCACCGGCTAGCTTGTCCGTCTCAATCTTGGCCAGGAAGGCCCGCGCGTCCTTGAGTTTTTTGTCTGGGTAGCTCTTGGAACGCTCTTGGCCGTCCGGGTCGATGTACCGAACCTTATACCGCAGCCCTTTTCCGTGTAACGCAGCGGGTACGCGAATCATCT
The DNA here is from genome assembly GCA_035712045.1 of Pseudonocardiaceae bacterium. Classification (GTDB taxonomy): domain Bacteria; phylum Actinomycetota; class Actinomycetes; order Mycobacteriales; family Pseudonocardiaceae. The sequence goes on along the minus strand of DASTBN010000316.1, from coordinate 6,665 downwards.
TGCCGACATTTTCCGGATCAGGAACTTCTTTGTACCAGCGATCTTGTATGTGCCCCATCGTTCAACACCTCCCGTAACTCGATAGTTGTCGAATGCTGTCGAGTTGTTACGCTGCGTCAGTGCCGCCGGTCAGGGTGCCCAGCCACTCCCGAACCGCGCCCGGTTCGTAGCGGACGTGCTTTCCCACCTTCCGCCATGGTGGCCCGTATCCTTTCGAGCACCATTCACGTAATGTCTTCTCCGGGATCGCCAGGAATCCGGACAAGTCATCCGGAGTCCACAGCGGCTCTCCCATGAAACGCACACCCCGCGCGCTGTCTCCCGTAATCATCAAGATCTCCCCAGATCAGGGTGCTACGTGCGAATGTGGTGGACGCGGTCCTGAGCCGGGAGTCAGGGGCTGAGTAGCGGGCCCGCCAGCGTCCGGAGGCGAGTCGCAGAACGCGACCAACCAGCGCCGCAGTTTCCCGTTCTGCCGCCCGGTCATGAGGCCCTCCGCCACCCTCGACGCACATCAGAGGCACGCAGTGGTTCCACGCATTGCGCCGCCAACCACGCCTCGACGCCGGAGAGCGCTACGCACACGTGTCGCCCGACGTGATGGAATGCGCTCCGCCGCTCGGCGATCAGCCGTCGCACAAACCGCTCTGAGGTGTTCAGGTGTTCGGCCGTCTCGGAGACGGTGAGATATTTCTCCACGGTCTTCGCTCTCCCCTCAGGCGGCTTGATCGTGAGTTGCCGAACGGTTTGCGTCAGGTGGTGGGCCGGTCGCGGCGAGTTGGGCGGCGGTGTATTCGGCTTTCCAGCGCTGTCGTTCGGCGAGGGCGTGGAGGAGCAGGACGGGCCGGGGTGGCACGTCGGGGTCGGCGGGTGCTGGGCGTTCCCACTGATAGGGCCCGTCTTGGGGGCCGTGGGCGGGCTGGATGCCGACCTGTTCGAGGAGTTGCCGGACGAATTCGCCGCGCTCGGCTCGGTGGTCATCGAGGCTTTTGCCGGACCATTTGCGGGAGACGAGCACGCGGCGTCCGGCGATGCCCAGGTGTTCAGGCTGGTGGGCTTTGCCCTTGCAGTGTCCCGGGGTCATGGAATACCGGGCGCCTTTGGGCTGGATTCCGTAGAGGAGCCATACCGGGCAGTGGGGTGAGCAGGGTGTGATGCGGAGTTCGGCGTGGAGGCGGTGGGCGTGGTCGCGGTGGGCGTCGGTGGCGTGTTCACCGAGTCCGGCGGCCTGTCCGATGCTCTTGGCAAGATATTTTGTGAGGTATCCGACGTGGCGGTTTGCTTCCTCGGTGCCGCCGAGGATGCCCTTGACGTGCACCTGGGCCCCGAAATGGACCACATGCGCGGGCTCGGTCAGATCCGCGCAGGCCTGCTCCCAGCTCGGTAGCGGCGCCCTGGCATCGGGGTCGGTGAACGTCTTAGCCCGGGTGTCCCACACCGGCACACGGTCCCCGTGGTAGATCAACTGGTCATGAGAGGGCCACCACACCTGGTGGTAGGTCGCCGCGGTAATCGCGCGCAGTTCAGCGCGGGGGATGGTGCCGCGGATGGCGGCGTGGAAATGAGGGGCGCCTCTTTTTTGGGGTTCGACGGTGCCGAAGTACTGGACGTCCCACCCGACACAGCGGCGGGTGTTCTGCCAGAACCGGTCCAGCAGGGCGGGGAAGTGGATGGCGTCGCGGGCGGCGCGGCGGTAGTCGTAGGTCTGCGGGTTCACCGCGGCGCCGTGGGCGTCGACCGGACCGTAGGAATCGAGGGTGAGGGTGAGGAAGGTGGAGGGCCGGTAGCGCCCGGCGAACACCTGGCCCAGGGTGCGCCGTTCGATCGGCCGGCGGGGCAGATCGGGGGCGTCTTGGCGGCGCCGGGTGGAGCGCTTGAGGGGTTTGGGCAGGGGATCGAGCGGGGTGAGGCGTCCGCGTATCCCTGCCGCGCGGAGTTCGCTGTCGAGTTCGGCGACGGATTCGGCGATCTGCTCGCAGGTGAGTTCATCACCGTTGGTTTTGCAGTGGGTGTAGGCCGCCAGCAGATCGGCCCGGGCGGCCATCAGTTCCTGGTGGTCGTCGCTGGGTGTGGCCCGGCTGGTGACCGGCTCGGTGTCGAGGTGCCAGCCCTGGCGGCATTGGGCCATCCGCAGCCGCCGGGCCTTCTCCGCACACGGACGGCATTGATCGTCCCGGGTGGAACCGCAGGGCACGGGCACCACCTCACTGCGGCCGGTGGTGGTCTCGATCCGGCGCATGGCCAGGGGCCGGACGCAGACTCCGTGCCGCTCGGCCAGGGCCTGAGCGACATCAGCGGTCAGCGGCAGCGCGGCCCGCTGGGCCCGGGTCATCCGCGCGGCATCGAGAGCGGGGGTTTCGGGGGTCGTCATCAGAGGGCCGCCTCTTCGGTGAGCCCTCCGGGGGCGGCGAGGGAGCGCAGGGCCGCCAGTGGCAGCGCTGCGCTGGCACCGGGCGCGAGATCCGCACCCGGGCCGTGGGGGGTGAGGCGCATCCCGCCGTAGACCCGCACCGCGCTGCCGCCGGGGAGGCGCCCGGTCACGGACAGGTGCACCGAGTCGCCCGCGGGGACGCGCCAGGCCTGGGCGGTGATCTCGGTGAGGGTGCCGGCCCAGGCCAGCAGTCCGTGGGCCAGGGTGGTGGGCCCGTGGTGGGGCAGCTGCACGGTGACGGGTGGCCCGGGTGGGCTGGCCTCGACGCGGACCGAGGCGATCTCGGGGAGCTCGACGGCGGCGAGGTGCGCGCTGATCGCGGCGAGCAGGTCAGCTGTGCTGGTCATGCGGCACCTCCGTGAGCCGGGCCGGTCGGGCCGGTGGGCAGGGCAGGGAAGGGCAGGACCGCGCCGTCACGGGTGATCGGGCCGGTGACGAAGGTTTCGAGTTGTTTGATCGTGGTGTCGGGGACCCATCCGGCGCGGATGCGCAGGGGTTCGCGGATTCCCTCGCCGAAGACATAGTCGACACCGGCCTCGTGCTCGGTGATCCGGTTGGCCCACGCTCCGCGCTCGTAGGCCTGGTCCCCGAGCACCATGCCCACATGGGATTTCGCGGAGACGCGCAGGCAGACCCGGCGGGGGAACAACTCCCGGACCGGCACGGTGTCCTTGGCAGGCTCCTGGACGTAACCGCGCACGGTGAACCCCAGCGCCCGGCCCTGGGTGGTCAGCAGCGCGATCCGTTCGGTGATCGCGTCGCGGGTTTTGCGGTCGGTGTATCTGGTCAGGGCGGCGATCTCGTCGAATTCCAGGAGTTCCAAGGGGTGTTCGGGGCTGATCGGCACCGTGCGCACCCGCCCGGCGAAGGCGGCTTTGCGGGCGTCCATCCCGGCAATCAGCTCATCCAGCACCGCGAGGGCCTCGGTGCCGGTGACCGCGTAGCGGGAGAAGATCCCCCGCCCGTAGGCCAGTTCCATGCCCTTCGGGTCGATCCCTGACACCCGCACCCACCCATCCCGGATCGCCGGGGCGATCGACACCAGCGGGCACCACATCACCGAGCCCTTGCCCGCCCCGGTGGCACCGGCGGTCAGGGTGTGGCCCCCGGCCAGCGGGATGCGCCAGTCCTGGCCGTACTCGGTGCGCCCGGCCCACACCCGGCCCAAATCCACCGCCCCACCCCCGATACCGGCCAGCATGCTCAGATCGGGGCAGCTCACCGGGGCGGTGAGCAGGTCGCGGCGCTGGAAATCGATCGAGACCACATTCGGGGACAGTTCCCGGACCTGGCAGCGGGCCACCCCCCGGGCACAGGCCAGCGCCCGGGTGGCGTCATCGACATCTTCGGGCTTCTGACCGGGCATCAGCCGCACCCGGACCTCATCCCACGACGCGCCGGAGCGCACCCCGAGAATCCTGGGCAACTGTGCTGGCACCGGGCGCCGGGTGCGGCCCAAGGCCCGCCCAAGCGCAGTGAGCGCCAGCACCACCGGCACCGTGTCTTGTTCGACGCCCAGGCCGCAGGCGTGCAGCCAGCCGGGCAGCTTGGGTGCGTACACGGTCCAGCGCAGCCACCAGGCCCGCACATGCCCGCCCGCCCACACATCGAAGGACCTCACCTCAAGCAGCCGCCACCCGAGCAGAGCCACCGCGGTCACGCCCGCTGTGGTGGCCAGTGATTCCCAGCCCCACCAGCGCCACCAGGCCAGGACTTCTAGGAGGGTCAGGCTGGTTCGCCAGTGCGTGAGCGTCTGGCGCAGCGCCCACCCCACGGCTTTGATCACCAGCCACAGGACCAGGAACACCACAGCAGCGGCGGCCAGCGCCTCCGCGACCTGGATCAGTACCCGTCCGAGCTTGGCCAGCACCCACACCACGACGCCCAGACCACCGGCACCCGCAATCACCGCAGCGATTGTCGAGAGGTCCATCACCGGCCACCCCCCGCGACGGTGACGGTGACCGCCACGGCCAGAACAACCTGCGGGACGGTGGTGCCCAAGCACCGCTGGCAGACAATCGAGTCCGGCGCGAGGCCGCCGACTCGGTGACACCGGGGGCAACGGGCTCTGGTTTGGCGATTCGTTCGGGTGAGCCCGCTTGCGGTGTGGCTCACCGATGTGTCTACAGTATTCATTGTTCACTCCGATTGGGTGGACAGCGCAGAAGCGGCCAGGTTGGCAGCCAATTCCGCTTCTGCGCCTATCTCCTTAACAGCTTTTAGGCACAGGCGTAATCGCCACGCGACCCTTGGGGTCCGTGGTCCGCCTGTGATGGTCGTTGTTTAACTCAGGGATGTCCTCCTGCGCGGCATCACCTCTTTTTCTCGGGTCCGGTCACTCGTCGGGTGTCAGAATTGACGCTTCCGTTACTCTCGCGGGATGCATCGCGACGGCGTGTTTTCACGATCTCGATGGCCTCATCCCGCGCCAACTCCAGAATCGATATGACCTCGTCCACCTTTCCCGGTTCGATGATCGCTTCCCAGGTAAACGGTGACGAGATCGACAGCCACACGGTGTCCCGTACCGTCGTCACGGCTACCGTCACATCAATCCCACCCACACCCTTGACACGGACCCTCCGTGGCCTGCCCATGACAGGCCACGTAATCCCCCCGTCAGGTAGATGCTCCGGGTTTCCGGATGGCCTCTGTGCGTTCATGCGCTACTTCTCACCACGCATCCATCGGTGCCGTTCTTTAGTGGCCCTGGCGGTGGCCAGGGCTTTCGTTATCGTTGTGGTCATATTTCTGTGCCTGTTCGTCGAAGGCTGCCGCGGCGGACTGGAGGGCGGCGGCGGCCCACCACGGCAAGCCGCTGGCGGCCTCGATCGCTCGCCAGGCCGCCGCCACCGCCCGGGACGCGGCGGCCATTTCCTGGGCTGCCGCCGGGTCACCCCTGGGCGAGCGTGCGGTCAGCTCCCAGATCCGGCCGTAGTGCCGGTAGGCCTCCTCCCACACCCGCACGCACTGTTCCCCGGCGATGTCCCCAGTCAGACCCGGCATAAGGCCCGTGTGGTCGCTAGCGGGCTGGCGGGTCCGACGAGCCTGTCGGCCAGCGCTCCGCTCCTGAGCGGATTCGGCGGGACCCACCACCAGACTCACGCGGCCCGATGCTGCTGATCACCACCCGATGGGCCGACTGATCTGGACTGCTGCGGTGAGCGAACCCCACCAGCACCCGGGGCCGCCGCGAACCCGGCCGCCTGGTAGAGGTAGGACTGGTACTTGAACTCACCGTTACCGGCCACCCGGGGCTCGGCCGTCAATCCCTCCAGGACGATCGGGCGCATACCCGGCAGCACCTCGCTGGTGGCCGGTACCGGTTGCACATCGGCGATGAAGGTGATCTCAAACGATGCCCGCTTGGCGTTCGTCTCGTCCGGATCAGTCACAGTGGCTTTCCACTGCCGCTTCCCCGTCACCTGATCAATCTTCTGGCGAACCGCCCGGCCCGCCGCCCGGTCCTCACGCGTCTGATACTCATTATCCGGTGTCACCTCACCAATCAGCACCAAACCCGCAGGAAAAGCACCATCGAACGCAATAGCGAACCGGTGACCCCTGGGAATAGCCACGGACCCTTGCCTCCCTGTACGAACTCCGCGTGTGATGCCACCCGCCCAGCGGGCGACACCACTAGATTCGGCCAGGTCAGCGTCCGTTCTCGACTCCATGATCGTCTCTTCTGCGGCTTCTGTGCCTCATCTGGTCCCGCCATCTCATGGGCCTGGTAGTCTCTTCTTGTCTTGTGATCAAGCCTCATGCCACGGTCAGGGGAGGCCAACCGGGTGCCCGCTAAGCCCATCGCGCTCAAGGTGCTGCTGCAGCAACGCCACTTGCAAACTCACAGTGCTTTTCGCCGCGAGTACGAGAAGGTCGCCGGCGAGCTCGACCCGGCTCTCAGGGGAGGCTGGCCCAGCAAAGCGCAGTTCTACCGCTGGCTCTCGGGTGACTTGATCGGACTTCCTTACGCCGATCATTGCCGCGTCCTGGAGGGCATGTTTCCCGGTTGGAAAGTCGAGCAACTCTTTCAACTCCACGAGGGCGGAATCGAGTTCATTCCCGAACCACCCAGGCCATCCACGCATACACCGCCTGCTGCCATCCGGCCTATTCCACCGACCGCGCATGCTGAGGCCGCCAGCGAGCCATCACCGGCCAGCGAGCATGACGCCGGATCAAGCTTGCTCGTCGAACACGATGACGCGGAGCTGATCTATGACGGGCG
>DASTBN010000315.1:0-2648 GCA_035712045.1 Pseudonocardiaceae bacterium | reverse complement strand
GTCCCGGAACGGCACGCGGCGTTCGACGATATCGCTCACGTAGTCGTAGAACAGCAGGGAATGCATACCGTGATCCTGCCAGGCCACCGGACCACCTAGGGTGAACGGTGTGCCGAGGGCTGGGCTGGATAAGGACCCGCGCGATGTCGCGGCGATGTTCGACGGGGTGGCCCGCCGCTATGACCTGACCAACACGGTGCTCTCATTCGGCCAGGACCGCTGGTGGCGGCGATGCACCAGGATCGCGCTCGCCCCCCGGCCCGGGGAGCGGGTACTCGACCTCGCCGCGGGCACGGCGGTGTCCACCGTGGAGTTCACCCGCGCCGGGGCGTGGAGCGTGGCCGCAGACTTCTCGCTCGGCATGTTGCGCGCGGGCCGGCACCGCCAGGTCCCGCTGGTCGGGGCCGACGCGCTGGCCCTGCCGTTCGCCAGCGGGGCCTTCGACGCGGTCACGATCTCCTTCGGGCTGCGCAACGTGGCGGATCCCGGCGCCGCCCTGGCCGAGATGGCCCGGGTCACCCGCCCCGGCGGCCGACTGGTCGTCTGTGAGTTCTCCACGCCCACCTGGCGCCCGTTCCGCACCGTGTATCTGGAGTACCTGATGCGTGCCCTGCCCGCCGTCGCCCGGAGGGTCGCCAGCAACCCCGAGGCCTACGTCTACCTGGCCGAATCCATCCGCGCCTGGCCCACCCAGCAGCGGCTAGCGCATCGGATCGCCACCGCGGGCTGGTCCAACGTCACCTGGCGTGACCTCACCGGCGGCATCGTCGCCCTCCACCACGCCCTCAAACCCCCCGCGCATCTCGCGTGAGAGCGCCTTCTGGATGCGGAGTGCGCTACAACGGTGCCGAAAGACAGCAGTCTGCATCCAGAACGCGGTCTAGGCGGGGGGAGATTGGCGTGTACAAGATTCGGTTGCCGAAGCCGGCTCGGGTCGTGGTGCTGGTGTCCGGGGTTGGCACCTTGCTGCAGGCGCTGCTGGACGCTGAGGGGGAGGGCTATCCGGCTCAGGTCGTGGCGGTGGGGGCGGATCGGGTCGGGACCGGCGGGGTGACGCGCGCGGAGAAGCGGGGGCTGCCCACGTTCGTCGTGGAGCTGGCCCAGCGGCTGGACCGGGTGGCCTGGGATGTCGCGCTCACCGAGGCGGTGGCCGCGCATTCGCCCGACCTGGTCGTCACAGCGGGATTCATGAAGCTGCTGGGGCCGGAGTTCCTGAGCCGCTTCGGGCCGGGCATCGTGAACAGCCATCCCGCGTTGCTGCCGGCGTTCCCCGGTACGCGGCCGGTGGCCGCGGCGCTGGAGCACGGGGTGCGGGTGAGCGGCACGACCATGCACCTGGTGGACGCGGGTGTCGATTCTGGCCCGATTCTGGCCCAGCGCGCGGTGGAGGTACTGCCCGGCGACACTGAGCAGCGGCTGCATGAGCGGATCAAGGTGGTGGAGCGGCGCCTGCTGGTGGAGGTGGTCGCTGACCTGGTTCGCTACGGGTGCACCGTCACCGGACGAAAGGTGTCGATTCCATGACGTCCATGTCCCCGAACATCACGGCGGGGGATGATCGCCGCCCGGTGCGCCGGGCGCTGCTGAGCGTGTCCGACAAGGCCGGTCTGGCGGAGCTGGCCAGCGGGCTGCACGCGGCCGGGGTCGAGCTGGTCTCCACCGGCAGCACCGCCGCCGCGATCGCCGGTGCGGGCGTGCCGGTGACCCCGGTGGAGGAGCTCACCGGGTTCCCGGAATGCCTGGACGGGCGGGTCAAGACACTGCATCCCGGGGTGCACGCCGGGCTGCTCGCCGACACCCGCAAGCCCGACCACCTGGCCCAGCTGGCCAGCCTGGGCATCACGCCGTTCGAGCTGCTGGTCGTCAACCTCTACCCGTTCGGGGCCACTGTGGCTTCCGGGGCTGAGCGTGAGGAGTGCGTCGAGCAGATCGACATCGGCGGCCCGGCGATGGTGCGGGCCGCGGCGAAAAACCACGCCTCGGTGGCCGTGGTGGTGGACCCGGCGGGCTACGGCGACGTGCTGGACGCGGTCCGGGCCGGCGGATTCACCCTGGAACAGCGCACCGCGCTGGCCCTCACCGCGTTCCGGCACACCGCCGACTACGACATCGCGGTGGCGTCGTGGATGGGATCGGGCACGGACGGTTTCCCCGCCTGGGTCGCGGCCTCGTGGCGGCAGCGGGCGGCGCTGCGCTACGGGGAGAACCCGCATCAGCGGGCCGCCCTGTACACCGCTGGGGTGGCCGGTGGGCTGGCCAGGGCGGAGCAGCTGCACGGCAAGGAGATGTCCTACAACAACTATGTGGACGCCGACGCCGCCTGGCGGGCCGCTTATGATCATGACAGCGCTGCCGTCGCGATCATCAAGCACGCCAACCCGTGCGGCATCGCGATCTCACCCGCCGGTGACGTCGCCGACGCGCACCGCCGGGCGCACGCCGGTGACCCGGTGAGCGCCTACGGCGGGGTGATCGCCTGCAACCGGGAAATCACCGCCGCTCTCGCCGAGCAGATCAGCGCGGTATTCACCGAAGTGCTGGTGGCGCCGTCGTTCGCCGAGGGCGCGCTGGAGGCGCTGACGCGCAAGAAGAGCCTGCGCGTGCTGCTCACCTCACCCCCCCAGCGGGCCGGCACCGAGTTCCGGGCG
>DASTBN010000314.1:0-8301 GCA_035712045.1 Pseudonocardiaceae bacterium | reverse complement strand
TCTGCGATACACCCGACCAGCTCAACAGTAGTGATCTTCCTATGACTGGGGGTAGCACAGGGACTCACACATTTTGTCCAACCCGTAGCGGCTGGTCACTCATAGTGTCCTCACCATGACCAGCCGAAACACCACCAAGGTGATAGCTGACGGCGAAGCGTTGAAGCCGCGGCTCGGGCCGAGGAGGTTGCCCAGGTTTTCCAGGATTGGCAGGGCTCACGTATCCGTAGCCTTCTCATGCTGGAGTTCAACGCGCCGCTCAGCGGCATGAGAGGGCACTCCACGGGGGATGGGGTGGGGGCAGGGCAGGTGTTGAGGCGCTGGCGCCCGGTTAAGGCGGGTGGTTCGGTGGCGGAGGGGGTGGCTTGTACTCTACGTAGGTCCTAGGTAGAGTAGCAGCATGGTGGGTGTTCCCGGACCGCGGATGACGTTGCCGACGCAGTTGGTGCTGCGGGTGCTGTTGGCCGAGCCCACGCGGGAGATGTATGGATTGCAGATCGGGCAGGCCGCTGAGTTACCCAGCGGGACTATCCATCCGATCCTCGCTCGCCTGGAGGGCTGTGGGTGGCTGGAGAGTCGCTGGGAAGACATTGACCCAGCGAAGGAGGGCCGGCCTCGGCGGCGTTATTACCGTCTCAGCGCTGAGGGCGCTGAGTGTGCCCGCACGGCTCTCGCGCGGGTGCACACTCCCGCGGCGCTGGTGAGCCTGTTGCGTACAGGTTTGGCCAGGGGGGTGTCGTGATGCCGCTCGATGGCCGGTCCCTGGCTCGCGCCAACGCTCTCGCTACCGCCCTGGGGCTTGCTCGCGGTCTCGCGCACGAGCTTGGCGCGGGCGAAGTCCCTGCTGGGGCCCTTGGCCGTGTCAATGCTCTTATCCTGGCTCTTGCCCGCGCCGATGCCCTCAACACCGATCGCGTCTTGGATCTCGACCGAGTTCTCGGTCTGGGCCGGGGTCTTGTCCTCGCTCTCACCGCCGCGGTCAATGCCGACCATGCCGACGCCCTGGAGCGTGCTCGTGGTATCGCTGTTGCCCTCGAGGGTGAGCTCGCGGATGTTGACCCGGTGGCGTGCTGGACCAGGGAGGTGGTCGCTGATGGCGCCTGGTCGATGCCGGGACAAACCTCTCGGGGGTTGGTGGCGCTGGCGGTGTGGCTGTTGCCCGCAGCACAGCGGTCTCGTTACCGCGCGGAATTCGGTGCCGATTTAGTCGAGCTGCCATGCCAGGAGCGGTTGAGGTATTCGGTAAGGGTGCTCCTTGGCACATGGGAGATGCGTTGGGTACTGGGCGCGGTGCGAACAAGAGATAGTGTCGCAGCGCGCCGGGCGAGGCGGTGAATGCGGTGGCGAGTCGGCTGGTGTCGGGCGTGGGTGTCGGCGGTGCGGCGTTGGTCGCCGCCGGACAGTTTGGGTTGTCAGCGCCGGTTGAGCTGGCTGTAGCCGTGCTGGGTGGGCTGCCATTGTTGTTGATCGTTGTTTTGGCGCTGGCGGCGGTGTACTCGCGCGATCCGACCCGACGCAGGGCGGCGGAAAAGATCCTGGACCGGCTATTGAGCGCACTGCATCCGCACCAGCGCCAGGCTCCTCAACACGGGAGGAGCACGGATCGGCCTGGAAAAGGCCCAGATTAACGCAGACCATGTTGCTGACGTGAATGAGGTTACTGACAGCACCCGCGAGCCGCAGTCCGTAGCGGGCCGGTGGGCCATGCGGGTGGATGGAGGAGAACGTGAACGAAGCCATTCGGCTCGTTTTCAGTGCGGTCAAAAGAATCTCGGTCCCGCAGGGCGGGCCGGGTGGTAGGCCGACGGCATCGCCGATCATCTCCGGCACTCGACTGGCCAGTGCGGGCGGAGTGGCTACGTAATGGGATCTTACCTACGGTACTTGTCCGAGAACTACACCGAGCTTGTCTTCTATGCCCTGCAGCATTTCCTGCTGGTGCTTTATTCGGTGGGTTTGGCTAGTGTGATCTCGCTGGTGCTGGCTGTGGTGGTGCATACCAACCAGCTCACCCCCGCGTCATGGCGCCGCAGTGTGCGGGCAGGCAGTCGCGAGGTGTCATTATTGCTGACCTCGGCCGCGCTGACCGTTCCGTCGTTGGCGCTGTTTGGATTGTTGCAGCCGTTGCTGGGGCTAGGGGTCACACCCAGTCTCGTCGCGCTGACGTTATATGCGATCTACCCGGTACTGCGTAACACCCTAGCTGGGCTGTCCTCGGTGGACCCGGCTGTGCTGGAGGCCGCTCGCGGTGTGGGAATGGGTCCGGTGCGCCGAATGGCCCGGGTACAACTGCCACTGGCCTGGCCAGTGATCATTTCCGGGATCCGGATCGCGGCGCTGATCGTGATTTCGATCGCCGTGGTGGCGGCCATCATCGCCGGTCCCGGCCTTGGCAGGCCATTGGAGGACGGCTTGGACCGGCTGGGCGCTGTGAACTCTTTCTATGAAGTCATTACCGGCACACTGGGCTGTTTGGTAGTCGCAGCGTGCTACGAAATCATCTTCGTGGTCATCCAGCGATTGACCACGCCGAGGGGAATCCGTGTCTGAGAGCGTGCAGTCTGTAACCAATCCCACCCGCGAAGCCGGCCGGCGACCGATGATTGTCCTGGAAGGAGTCAGCAAAACCTATCCGAAGCAGTCGAGACCCGCGGTCGCTGAGCTGAATTTGATTGTCCCCGAAGGCGCCATCGTAATGCTCATCGGGCCCTCTGGGTCCGGCAAGACGACCACCCTGAAGATGATGAACCGGCTCATCGAGCCGACCACCGGGCGCATCCTGCTCGAGGGCGAAGACGTCACCAAGGTCAATGTTGATCAGCTGCGCAGGCGGATCGGTTATGTGATCCAGCAGGTGGGGTTGTTCCCGCACCTCACGATCGCGGACAACGTCGCGGTGGTGCCCAGGATGCTGGGCTGGGACAAGGGCCGTATCACCCGCCGAGTCGATGAGCTGCTGCACCTGGTGGGAATGGAGCCGGCGGAGTTCCGGGATCGGTATCCGCGGCAGCTGTCCGGCGGGCAGCAGCAGCGTGTGGGGGTAGCACGCGGCCTAGCAGCCGATCCCGCTGTGATGTTGATGGACGAGCCGTTCGGGGCCATCGACCCGATCACCCGGGAACGGCTGCAGGAGGAGTTCCTCGAGGTGCAGCGCCAGGTCGCCAAGACGATCTGCATTGTCACTCACGATCTGTCCGAGGCCGTGAAGCTGGGGGATCTGATTGCCGTGTTCGCTACTGGCGGGCGGCTGGCGCAATACGACACCCCCAGCGAGGTGCTCACCCATCCCGCGGATGAGTTCGTCGCCGAATTCGTCGGCAGCGGCGCAGCAGTCCGCCGGCTATCGCTGCTGGAGCTCAACCGTCTGGAGCTGGAGGAGATAACGATCTTCGATGGCGATACGGCCACGAATGGTCATCCCGTGCTCGCCGTGGACGACGCGGGCCGCCCATCTGCCTGGCATCACCTGCCCGGGTTCACACAGTCCCCGCCGCTGGTCACGGTGCCGCTGTCTGGCACCGTCTACGACGCCGCCGACGTCATGCTCGAGCGCCGCTCCCCGCTAGTCGTCGTGATCGATGATAACGGGCGGCCCCGGGGCGCTTTGCGCTGGGAAACGCTGATAAGCGAGCTGCGGACCACAGGACAGCGGCGGTGACCGCCGACGCGCTCTCTGGTGCGGAGCCGACACCGGCCACGGCACCACCCCGCCGCGCACCTGGCTGGATCGGGCGCCACCGCGATCTGATCGCAACCCCGATACTCGTAGTCGTCGGGCTGGGTTTGGTACTGCTCTACACCGCCCATCGGCGGCTGGACAGCGTCGAGCAGCGGGCGCTGGATCCCTCCTACCTGTGGGCCAGGCTCGTTGAGCACATCTGGCTGACGGCGGTGTCGGCCGTGCTGGTGATTGTGATCGCGCTGCCGCTGGGCATTGCGCTAAGCCGCCCAGCCCTGAACCGGCTCCGCGCCGGCACGCTCGCATTTGGTGGCTTTATGCAGGCACTGCCACCTTACGGAGTGATCATCCTGCTGGCTTTCCTGCTCGGATTCGGCACTACCACAGCGATCATCGCCCTGGTGATCGGATCGTTCCTGCCAGTGCTCACCAACACCGTGGTCGGGTTGCGGCAGGTGGATCCCACGCTGATCGAGGCCGCCCGCGGCATGGGAATGTCAGCGCGGCAGACCCTGCTTCGAGTCGAACTCCCGCTCGCGGTACCGGTGATGGTGGCCGGAATCCGAGTGGCGCTGGTGCTCAACGTCGGCACCGCCACGCTCGCCACGTTTATCGGCGCGGGCGGACTCGGCGACCCCATCAGCGGCATGCTCGACCTCGGCCGGCCGCAGGCGGTATTCGTCGCCTCGGCCCTCGTGGCGGCGCTGGCGTTACTCATCGACTGGCTAGCTGATGTCGCCGAACGGCTCGTCAGCGGCCGAAACAGGTAAGCGAGAGGTAAGCACATGCGATCGAAATCGTTGGCCGGCCGCGGGCGCGCCGCCACCGCGTTCGCCGCGCTGCTGATGGCTACCTCGCTGACAGCCGGATGCGGCATACTAGACAGACCCGGACCACCAGCGAAAAGCGGCAGCCTCGCCCAGCACGTCAATCTGGAAGGCCAATCCTACACCGTAGGGGGCAAAAGAATCGACGAGCAGCGGGTGTTATGCCAGATCGCCGTGGCTGCCCTGGAATCAGTCAACGCCACGGTCACCGACCGATGCAACATCGGTGGCTCGGACACCACCCGAAAAGCACTTCTCGGTGGAGACATCGATCTGTACTGGGAATATACCGGCACCGCGTGGGTCTCCTACCTCAACCAAACGCCAATTCAAGACAGCGCAGCGCAATACGAAGCCGTCAAACAGCGGGACCTAACCCAGAACAATATCGTCTGGCTTCAGCCAACCCCGTTCAACAACACCTACGCCTTCGCCGTTAACGGGGAACGGGCACAACAGCTCGGACTGCGGACCCTGTCAGATATGGCCGCATACATCCGCTCCGGCCAGCCCGGCAACGTATGCATCGCAACCGAATACCAGAACCGGGACGACGGCCTCCCAGGCCTCCAGCGAACCTACGGCTTTCACATCCCACCAGGCCAGCTGCGGATCCTCCAGACCGGCGCCGTCTACCAGGCTACCGCCGACCAGAAAGAATGCCTATTCGGGGAAGTCTTCAGCACCGACGGCCGCATCCCACAACTCAGGCTCACAGTGCTCCAGGATGACAAGCACTACCATCCCCTCTACAACGCGGCACCCACCATCCGCAAAGAGGCCTACGACCACGACCCCGACATCACTAAAGTCTTTGCACCGATCTCCGCGGCCCTCACCAACGACGTGATCACCGAACTAAACCGACAAAAATCCGCCGAAGGCAAACCAGAACGCAAAATCGCCCGCAACTGGCTCGCCCAACAAGGCTTCATCGCCAAGGACACCCAACCATCCCGATGAAGTCCGGTAACCGGCCTCGCGGCTGGGCTTCCTCCCGGTCGCCTCCAGCGGCCAAGCAACACCAACGTTCCTTGAAACGGCGCCATGGGCCTCGCGCCGAGGCCCCGCTTCTTCGTATTCCACGAGGGGACTTGACAAGAGGTGGACAATAAAAAATCGGCGTGCCATCCATAACTAATGGAGAACCCGCCGAATCTAACCTTAGTTTAGCCGCTGCGAGGGCATGTGTCAACTCAGGGGTACGAAGACGAATTGCGGTCCGAGCGGAGCTACGTGGCCGGGCTCTACACGCGGCTCGACGCCGAGCGCGCGCGGGTGAAGGGTGAGTACAACGCGGCGTTGCGGGGAAACGGCGGGACACCCATGGAACGGGATGTCGAGGTACGCGCGCTGGCCAAAGAGATGAAGAGGTTGGACGTGGCGGACAACGGGCTGTGTTTCGGCCGGTTGGACACCCTGTCGGGCGACCAGTCGTACATCGGCCGGATCGGCCTTTTCGACGAGGAGAACTCCTACGATCCGGTGTTGCTCGATTGGCGGGCGCCGGCGGCGCGCGCGTTCTACGTCGCCACCGCCGCGAGCCCGGAGAACATGCGCCGACGCCGCCAGTTCCACACCCGCGGGCGTCACGTGGTCGATTTCACCGACGAGGTGCTCGGCCGCCCCAGCGGTGCGGAGCGAGGTGGCCGAGGAGACTCAGCCCTGCTCGCGGCGGTCAACGCGCCGCGCGGGGACGGGATGCGCGACATCGTGGCGACGATCCAGGCCGAGCAGGACGAGATCATCCGGCTCGACCACCCGGGGGTGCTGGTGATCGAGGGCGGCCCGGGCACCGGGAAGACCGTGGTGGCGTTGCACCGCGTCGCCTACCTGCTGTACACCCAGCGGGAACGGATGGAACGCCACGGTGTGCTCATGGTCGGGCCCAACCCGGCGTTCCTGAACCACATCAGCCGCGTTCTGCCGTCGCTGGGCGAGACCGACGTGGTGTTCATGACCACCGGCGACCTTGTGCCCGGTCTGCGCGTCACCGCCGAAGACACCCCGGAAGCCGCGCGGCTCAAGGGCTCGCTGAAGATCCTGGACGTGCTCGCGGCGGCGATCGCCGACCGGCAGCGGCTGCCGGAGCACCCGCTGCCGATCAACCTGGGGGATGTCACGGTGCGGATCGACGCCGAGACCGCGGAGTGGGCCAGGGAGGAGGCACGCGCGAGCGGGCTGCCGCACAACCAGGCCCGCGCGGTGTTCACCGAGATCGTCACGTACGTGCTCACCGAACGGGCGATAGCCCGGATCGGCCGGGGCTGGCTGACCCGGGCGGACCGCGACGCATGGGAGCACCTGCGGGCGGATCTGCTCACCCAGCTCGCGGACGACGACGCGTTCACCGCCGCGCTCGACGAGCTCTGGCCGATACTGACGCCGGACACGCTACTGGCGCCGCTGTACGCCTCCCCCGAACGGCTGCGGGCGGCAGGCGCCGATGAGGCGCTGTTGCGCGCCGATGGCGACGCCTGGACGGTGTCGGACGTGCCGCTGCTCGACGAACTGATCGACCTGCTGGGCCGCGACAAGCCCGCCGACCACACCGCCGAGCGGGAACGGGAGGCCGAGGCCGAGTACGCCGCCGGCGTGCTGGACATCCTCATGACCGAACGCCAGGACCTGATGGACGACGAGGACCACCTGCTCGCCCAGGACCTGCTCTACGCCGAGGATCTGGCGGATCGCTTCGTCGAACGCGACACCCGCGAACTCGCCGAACGCGCCGCCGCGGACCGGGACTGGACCTACCGGCACGTCGTGGTCGACGAGGCCCAGGAACTGTCCGAAATGGACTGGCGGGTGCTGATGCGGCGCTGCCCCGGCCGATCCTTCACGGTGGTCGGCGATCTCGCCCAACGCCGGTCCGTGGCCGGAGCGACATCGTGGGCGGAGATGCTGGAGCCATACGTGCCCGGCCGCTGGGTCTACCGGTCGCTGTCAGTGAATTACCGCACCCCGGCGGAGATCATGACCATCGCCGCCGCGCTGCTCGCCGAGTTCGCACCCGGGGTCCAGCCACCGGAGTCGGTCCGCGCGTGCGGCGTCCAGCCATGGTCCAGGCGGGTCACCGAGGACGAACTGCCCGCTGCCATCGAGGAATTCGTCCGGGACGAAGCCGGTCGCGACGGCACCAGCGTCGTGATCGGGCCACCGGATGTGCCGGGCGCGGTGGCGGCGTCGGAGACCAAAGGCCTGGAGTTCGACGCCGTCCTGGTCATAGCACCAGAACGAATCCTCGCCGACGGCCCGCGCGGCGCGGCCGAACTCTACGTCGCCCTCACCCGCGCCACCCAACGCCTCGGCGTCCTGCACCACGGCTCATTGCCGCAGACCCTGACCGGACTCACCGAAACCACGGCACCCTGAAGCGCTGGGTCGTTCCCTTGATCCACACGAGCTTCTTCTCATCCACCGGGATGGCGTCGTAGATCGACTGCACAGCCTCGGGGCGGGTCCTCGAATCGTGATGAACCTGGGCGGCGAGCGTGGGGATGCGGATCGACTTGGCGTACTCGAGCGGCGACTGCTCGGCGAGGCGGAAGCCGGTCCGCCCGCGCAGCGCCTTGTCGAATCGCGCGTACCCGTCAGGGATGTTGCTGGCCTTGACGAACTCCTCGATGAGGTAGCTCGCTGATACCGGTTGCAGGAGAATGAGCGATTTGATGTGCGCGAACTCTCCCGGGTGCCTGGCCATGGCGACGCAGGTCGAGTCCGCGCCCAGGCACACACTGAGCAGCAGAGTGGTCATCGAGGCGGTGTCGGGTCCGAGTCCTCGCGATCTAGGTA
>DASTBN010000313.1:0-2785 GCA_035712045.1 Pseudonocardiaceae bacterium | reverse complement strand
GTTCGCCAGGTCATCCGAGCGGCGCGAGTCCAGCGTGATCCAGGGCCACCCTCCACGCGCTCGCCGCCGCGTTCCGCACCGAGATGGACCTAACTAACTGACTGTGTGTGCCGGGCTCGGTGCTCACTCCGGGTGGTTGCCGGCGCTGCGCAGCACTATCCGGAATCGAACATATGTTCTATAATGTCTGATGTCGGCTGCTGCCTTCCCCGCAGTGGATCTGAGGGCGCCCTCCGCGTGGCGCCGGTATCCGCTTGTTGGGAGGTCCCCGGGGATGGTGAGTGGGAGTGCCCCCTCAACGCTGAGGTCGACGCTGGCGCGGGTGCCGGTGCCGGTGGTGTCGGCCTCGGCGCTGGGGGAGCGGCTCGACGCCCCGGGCGGGCGGCCGCCGTTCCCGGTGCTCGGGCCGCTGGCACCGCTGCTGCCCGGCGGGGGGTTGCGGCGGGGGTCGGTGGTCGCGGTGCGCGGCTCGATGGCGCTGCTGCTGGCGCTGCTGGCCGAGGCCACCGCGCGGGGGACCTGGGCCGCGGTGATCGGCGTCGGTGATCTCGGGGTGCTGGCCGCCGCCGAGATCGGGGTCGTGGTGCGGCGGCTGGCACTGGTGCCCCGGCCAGGGCCGGATCCGGCACCGGTGGCTGCGGCCTTGCTCGACGGGGTGGGCCTGGTGGCGCTCGCCGGAGCGGACCGGATGCCCCCCGGGGCGCGGCGATCGCTGATCGCCAGGGCGCGCCAGCGCGGATCGGTGCTGCTCCCGCTTGGTGACTGGCCGGGCGCGGACCTCGAGCTGAGCTGCCGCACCGAGCTCTGGCACGGCGCAGAGGCCGGGTACGGGAGGCTGCGCCGCCGCGAGGTCGTGGTGCGCGCGTCAGGCCGTGGTGCCGCAGCGAGGCCCCGCACCGCCCGCTTGCTGCTGCCTGGTCCTGGTGGTGCGATCGGGGAAGTGTTCTCGGAACCAGTCCGGGCGATCAAGGCGGTGGGCTGATGGCGCCCGCCCGGGTAGTGGTGGTCTGGTGCCCGGACTGGCCTGTGGTGGCCGGTACGGCCGCCGAGGCCCTGGCCATGGGCACGCCAGCGGCGGTAGTGGCGGCCAACCGGGTGGTGGCCTGCTCGGCCGCTGCCCGGGAACAGGGCGTACGCCGGGGGCAGCGCCGCCGGGAGGCACAAGGCCGCTGCCCGGAGCTGGCGGTGCTCACCGACGACCCGGACCGGGACGCCCGCGCGTTCGAATCGGTGGCTGCCGCTGTCGAGGCGCTGGCACCCGGAGTGGAGATAGTGCGCCCGGGACTGCTCGCGCTCCCAGCCCGGGGCCCGGCCCGGTACTTCGGCGGCGAGCCCGCGGTGGCCGGGCGAATCGCCGATGCGGTCGCCACGCGGGCCGGGGCGCAATGCCAGATCGGCATCGCCGACGGTCTATTCGCCGCGACCCTGGCCGCGCACCGGCGCCTGCTGGTGCCACCGGAGGGCTCCGCCGGTTTCCTCGCCCCGCTGAGCATCGCCGAGCTGCGCCAGCCCGCCGCCACCGACCGGGCCGCGCTGGTGGACCTGCTGCACCGGCTGGGGCTGCGCACCCTCGGCGCGTTCGCCGCCCTGCCCGTCAGCGACGTCGCCTCCCGGTTCGGCCTCGACGGCGTGCGCGCGCACCGGCTCGCCCAGGGGCTCGACGAGCGCCCGCTGGCCCGCCGTCACCCGCCGGACGAGCTCACCGTCATCCGGGCGTTCGACCCGCCGCTGGAACGGGTCGACGCGGCGGCGTTCGCCTCCCGGGAACCCGCGGAGCAGCTGCACACCACGCTGGCCGCCCGTGGCCTGGCCTGCCTGCGCCTCGGTGTCAGCGCCCGCACCGAGGCGGGCGAGGAACTGCACCGGGTATGGCGCTGCGCCGAGCCGCTGGCTGCGGCCGGTATCGCCGACCGGGTGCGCTGGCAGCTGGATGCCTGGCTGTGCGCCCGCGATTCCCGGCCCAGCGCGGGCATCACCCTGCTGCGGCTGATCCCGGAGGAGGTGATTGGCGGGCAGGCTCTCCAGCGCGGGCTCTGGGGGGAGTCGGGGGAAGACGACGAGCGGGCCGGGCGGGCACTGGTCCGGGTGCAGGCGATGCTCGGGCCCGAGGCGGTCCTCACCGGAGTGCTCGGCGGCGGCCGCGACCCCACCAGCCGGGTACGCCTGGTGCCCTGGGGAGAAGACCCGGCCCCGGCACGCGACCCGGATCCGCCGTGGCCGGGCCGGCTGCCCGCGCCCTCCCCGTCCCGGGTGCCCGCCCGCCCACTACCCGCCGAGGTGCTCGACGACGCCGGGCGCGCCGTCGGGGTGAGCGATCGCGGGCGCCTCACCGGTGTCCCGCACCGGGTCGCGCTGGACGGAGCCCCGCCACGCCGGGTGCTGAGCTGGGCCGGTCCCTGGCCAGTCGAGGAGCGCTGGTGGGAACCCGGCGGGGGCAGTCGCCGCGTACGGCTGCAGGCTGTGCTGGACGTCGAATCCGCTGAGCCGCTAGCTGTGTTGCTGGCCTGCGACACGGGCCGCTGGCAGGTCGAGGGCCTCTACGAGTAGCAGTCCCGTCAGCTGCTCGCGTCCTGATACCCAGTCCTATTGGAGATCAGAGCAGTCCGCGAACAGGCTGATTGTGTCCATGCGGCGCGCACACGCCGTGCGCTGGCGCTAGATCGTCACGGCGGTGCCGATGCGGTGGATGAGTTCGGCCACCCCGGCGTGTTGTTTGTGTGGCGTGCTGAGCTGGCGTAGTTCGCGCAGGAACTGGGCCATGCGGTGGGATCGGATGGTGCCCGCC
>DASTBN010000312.1:0-2076 GCA_035712045.1 Pseudonocardiaceae bacterium | reverse complement strand
TCTCGCGACGCCGGTCCCGGCCGCCACTATCTGCGCCATCTTGGGCAAGATGTCCTCCACCGAATACGCGTGCGCCACTTGGCCGGAGAAATCGGAGAGCACCTCATACGGTGTGGCCCGCTGCCCGTAGACCAGCCGGTTCGCGAACCGCTGCATTCGGCGGCGGACCGGCTGGAAGGCGAGGGCCACGATCGCGGCCGCGATCGCCGACAGCGCCGGTGTGCCGACCGACCCGGCGAGCTGACCGACGCCTGCGACAAGTCCCACGTAGACGATCGCGATGAAGGCGGCGAGGGATCCGTACACGATTGTCTTGGAGATCACCACGTCGATGTCGAACAGGCGGAACCGCAAGATGGCGATCGCGGCGCCTACCGGAACGCCCAGGATGCCGATCGTCCCGAGCACATAGAGTGACCACTGCTGAGCACCCAGGCCTTGCGCGGCCCATGCGGCCAAAGCCGCCAGCGTGAAGGCGGCGCCGAGGCCGAACCACTTGACCTGCTGGCGTACATCGCCATCGGCATGGTGGTACCGGAAGAAAAGAGAACAGATACACAAAACGCAAGCAGCCACGGCGACGAAGGCCAAGCCGGTGAACAGACCGGCGAACGCACCGCTGAGGCCGACCCCGGCAGGGTTCGCAACCGGCGGGCTGTCCAACGATCCAGGCGCGATGGCGTCTGCCGCCGCCAGGAAGGCGATCAATCCCAAGGCGAGCCAGGCCAGCGGACGCCACCGGCGAGACGGGAGGCGGCCGTCGGGGAACAGCAGAGGCAGGAGCGTGAAAAGAGCCCCAAAGGGGAGAATCCATACCCAGTTTGCCGGCCAGGCGAGCCACTGGACGGCGAGCAGCGGGCCGCCGTGGCGGTACAAGGAGAGGGCAAGCTCGCCGGTGAAAAGTTGCATCGCCGCGACCACTCCGGTGGCCAGGAACAGCCACCCGACGAGGTTACCGGGCTGCCGGGAGACAGCCAGCGCGCCGATCACCGCGCACGAGCCGAAGAGGACGATCAGCGGTACATTGAAGCCGACCATGTCCAAGTTGATCGCGACGAGCGCGGCCCCGGCCGCCAGCATCGCGAGCCCGGCCGCGGCCAGCGACCAGGCAAGCCAAGACGCTCTCCGAGTACTCATCTCGCTCTCCCGGGACCGCCGGAACCGCGCCCGCCACGACCGCCACGGCCGTCTTGTGTCCGATTCCTAAGGGCTGGCTTGCACCCACACTAGGAGGGCCGGGAACCAGGGCGCCAGGGTGGTCCCTTACGTTTCCATGGTGTGCCTACCACCACCAGTTGACCTAGCTTGTCGCGACCAGGCGCGGGAGGCGATGACGGAACTGGCAGCGAGAACCTCAGGCCTCGATAGAACACGTGACGCTGACCACCGAGATGATTCACGGTCACGCGCGGGACAACCGGCAATGCGCTTGACCCGGGCAAGCGCACGACAGCCAGCGCTGGGTGCGTGAGTGCCCGTGCCCGCTACGTGCCCGACGGGAGGAGCGCCCGCGGGTAGTCACGGTCACTCACGGACAGACCATCGAGATCTCCACAGGTCACAGAATCAGCAGGTGATAGGCGAACAGCGCCACAGACTTCCCAAGCTGATAGTGCGGGTTCGAATTCCCGTCACCCGCTCCGGGCGCCTAGACCGAGCCTCGCCAGGCACCGGTCCTAGGGGCAAGTCAACAAGTAGCCGATGAGCGTGCATGCCCTTTCGCTGCTTGTCCACTTGGCTCCGGCTCGACGAGCCGTCGGTCAGGTCGCCCGCTTCAATGCGTCGGCGATGACGGCGGCGGTGCGCTGTGGAGCCTCGTCCGGGATGAGGAACACCGCGCCGGGGATCGTCACCAGGGTCACGTTGGGAGCCGCCTCGAGTGTGGCGCGCTCGGCGTCGGTGAGGCCGCCGTCCCCCTTCTCTTCGGCGTGCACAACCCACACGGGGCTGCCCGATGCGGCCAGCTCGGCGGCGAAGTTCCGGTCTGCGGCGATGTAGTCGAGGTACTCGCCGCACACCCGGACCGCGTCGCCAGCCCTGTTCTGCTTGAAGTCCTCGATCAAGTCCTTCTTGTGC
>DASTBN010000311.1:0-5003 GCA_035712045.1 Pseudonocardiaceae bacterium | reverse complement strand
GGGCCCAGCGCAGCCCCGGCAGCGCGGCGAACTCGCTCTGGTTGACCACCACCAGATCGGCCCGCCGCACGACCTCCGGTGACACCAGGCGCGCCGGGGCCGCGTTGAGCGCGAGCAGCCCGGTGGCGTACCAGGCGGCGGTGGCGACGGCGTGGTCGGGGACCTCCAGCACGGCGACCACCGCATCGGCGTCGGCCACGTCCTCGGCGCTGACCCGCAGCGCCGCGTTCGCGCCGGGTGCCACGACGATAGTGGTCTCCCCTGCGGTGTCGACGCTGATCAGCGCCAGCCCGGTCGGCTCGCTGACCTGCCGCAGCCGCTCCAGCCCGACCCCCTCGCGGCGCAGCAGCTCCAGCGCGGTATCAGCCTCGGGGTCGGTGCCGACCGCAGCGACTAGCTGAACTGGCAGGCCTAACCGGCGCAGCGCCAGTGCCTGGTTAGCCCCCTTGCCGCCAGGGACACGCATCAGGCCGGTCGCGGTCAGGGTCTCCCCGGGGTCCGGCAGCCGCGGCAGCGCCGCCACCAGGTCGAGGTTGACGCTGCCCACCACCGTCACTGTCATGGGTCCATTCCACCAGTCCGGGCGAGTGCGGCGGCGATTTCGGCGATCTCGGCCGGGGTGCCGGCCATCAGGGTGGCGGCGTGCTCGGTGATCACCTCGATCGGCCAGTCCCACCAGGCCGCCCGCTGGAGCAGCTCGACCTGGGCCGCTGAGTAGCGCCGCTTGATCGGCTGTGCCGGGCTGCCCCCGACCACGGCGTAGGGCGCGACATCCCGGGTGACCACCGCCATCGCGCCGATGATCGCGCCGTCGCCGATCGTAACACCCGGCAGCACCGTGGCGTCCCGGCCGAACCAGACATCGTGGCCCACCACGGTGTCGCCTTTGCGGATGTTGTGCGCATGGAAGGTCTCCGCTGTCGCGTCCCGCCAGCGGCCCGGGAAGATCGTGAATGGGTAGGTGGAGGGGCCGCTGCTCAGATGATTGGCGGCGGCCATGATGAAGCGCACCCCGGCCGCGATCGAGCAGAACTTGCCGATCCGCAGCCGTTCCGGTCCGAAGCCGTAGAGCACTCGGTCCTCTTCGAAGCCGCCGGCATCCCGGGATGCGTCGTAGTAGGTGTACTCACCGACCTCGATCTTCTCGGACGTGATGGTCGGCCGGATGAACACACAGTGCCGCGCATGCTCCGGCAACGGGTAGGGATTGGCAGGGTCGGGGACGCTCATCCCCCCAGGATTCCGTATACCGATCGCCCAGCCTCCGGGTTTTCTCCGCATGCGCCGAGGGCCGATGCCGCTGATGTGTCCGCCGCCGGTCGTTGATCGTCGTTTTGGTGTCGGAAACGACAAAATTTGTCACTTTCGACACCGAAACAGTGATCATGGCACCCGAAGCGCGGGTTTGCCCCAGTTATGCCTCATTCTTGCCTCAGCGTGACCCCTGAACTGCCTGGCGGGCGACCAACGCCCCGCCCGGCCGTGATCGGCGAGGATTCACCACCGCGCAAGCGCTGACGAGGGCGGCGCTGGCCCGCTACGTTATCGGTGATGCCATCTACGCACGGACAGATATGCATGGTTCTGCACTGCGCTGATTTCCCCAGCGGCCCGCAGCCTGAGCTGACTATCGACCGTGACGGCCCGGGCCCGGTGTGCGCTACCCACAAGAACCGGATCGATGACGGCGAGCCCTGGCTGTGGGTGCCCTGGAACCGGCTGAAGGGCGTCGGCTCCGACATGTCCGAGGGATGCGTGCTGATGGGCGAGGAACTGGCCGGTTACGGTCTCGTCGTCGACGCCGAGGTCCACCTCAGCACCAGCCTGGTCTTCAGCCCGGTCCTCGCCGAAGGCCGGCAGACGGCCACGCTGGCGATTGAGGGTCGGCTGTTCGGTGCGGACCAGCTCGTCTCCCTGGAGCTGGTTCTCGACCCGGAGGCGGTGGCAGTGCTGAAGGAAGCGCTGCGTTTCCTACGGTCCTAAGGCTGGGGTGCCAGCAACTCGGAGAGCCTGACCAGCTGATATCCCTTAGCCCGCAGCCCGGTGATGATGGCGGGCAGCGCGTCGGCGGTGCGGGGCGCGTTGGCTTCGGTGACGTGCAGGACGACGATTCCTCCGTTGTGCGCGTTTCGCAGCACAGTGCTGGTGATGGCTGCGGCGTCGTTATTGAACGGATCACCGGCCACGATGTCGTACTGGATGACGATGCTGCGGGCTGGGGCGATGGCGCGCAGGGCGCTGGCGTCATAGCAGCCGCCCGGGAATCGGAAATACCGGGTCTGATGGCCGCCGAACGGCGCGAGGACCGCGAACGAGCGCTCGACGTCGGCGGCCATCTGATCAGCGGGCAGCGCCCCCAGGTGGTGGCAGTGGGCGGTGAAGCCGAGGTGGGCGTAGGAGTGGCTGGCCAGCTCGAAGCCCGGGTCGGCGGCGATCCTGCGGGTGAGCTCGGGATAGCGCTGCACCCACTTACCGGCCAGGAAGAACGTGGCGGGGACGTGACCGCGCTGCAGCTCATCGATCACCGCGACGTTGGCGTAGGACTTGACCTGCCCGCGATCCAGTCGGCGCAGCATCTCATCCGTCATGTTGGAGTCGAAGGTCAGCGCGATCCTCGGCAGGTCCGTCGGACCGTGGGTGATCACTGTGTCAGCGGGCATGGAGTGCTGCTGGTGCTCCGCTGGCAGGACGCAGGCGATGGCGACCCAGATCAGCGCGGCCATGCTCCTGAGCTGGTGCTCCATTATCGCCATCCGGGCAGTGTGCCAGGCGGGGCGCAGTGACAGTGATCACCCCATAGCAGGCGATAGTAGGCGGCGGGGCTACTCGCCGGTAACATGAGGCGAATGAACATCGTGGTTCTGATCAAGCAGGTGCCGGACACCTGGTCCGAGCGCCGGCTGGCCGATTCTGACCACACCCTCGACCGGGCCTCCGCGGACGCCGTGCTGGATGAGATCAATGAGCGCGCCGTCGAAGAGGCGCTCAAGATCAAGGAAACGGGAGCCGGTGAGGTCACCGTGGTCACGATGGGCCCGCCACGAGCCACCGACGCCATCCGCAAAGCGCTGTCCATGGGAGCGGACAAGGCGGTGCACCTCACCGATGAAGACCTGCACGGGTCCTGCGCGGTGGCGACCGCCAAAGCCCTGGCTGCGGTCATTGGCACCCTCGGCGGCGTCGATCTCGTCCTGGCCGGCAACGAGGCCACCGACGGCACTGTCGGCGCGGTCCCGGCGATGGTCGCCGACGTGCTCGGGTGGCCTGAGCTGACTCATGCCCGCAAGGTCACCGTCGACGGCGGGACCGTGACCGTCGAGCGGGAGACCGACGAGGGCGTCACCGTCCTGGCCGCCGATCTGCCCGCCGTGGTGAGCGTGAACGAGAAGATCAACGAGCCGCGCTACCCGTCGTTCAAGGGCATCATGGCCGCGAAGAAGAAGCCGGTGAGCACTCTGTCGCTGGCCGACGCGGGCCTGGCGCCCGGCGACGCCGGGCTGGCGGGGGCCACCTCAGTGGTGATCGAGTCCACGCCCCGGCCGCCCCGGGCGGCCGGCCAGATCGTCACCGACGAGGGTGACGGCGCGGCCCAGCTGGCCCAGTACCTCATCGGCCAGAAGCTGATCTGAGGGGGGGAGAACCGTCATGGCAGAGGTCCTGGTCCTCGTCGAGCACTCGGGCGGCGAGGTCAAGAAGATCACCGACGAGCTGCTCACCGCGGCGGCGGCACTGGGGGAGCCCTCGGCGGTGGTCGTCGGCGCGCCGGGCACCGCGGGCACGTTCTCCGACCGGCTCGCGGCCCACGGCGCCGCCAAGATCTAGGTCGCGGAGTCCGGCCAGGTGGAGCGTTACCTCACCGCTCCGGCTGTCGGGGTGCTCACGGCGCTGGTCGACTCCGCCCAGCCCGTCGCGGTGCTCATCGCCGCCACACCTGATGGTAAGGAGATCGCAGGCAAGCTCGCCGTGCGCACCGGGTCGGGATTGCTCTGCGACGCTGTCGAGCTGGCCGCCGACGGCACCGCCACGCACTCGGTGTTCGGCGGCTCTTACCTCGCCCGCTCCCGCGCCACCACACCAGTCGCGGTCATCACCGTCCGGGCCGGGGCCATCGAGGCGGCCCGCTCGCCTGGCGCGGCCGTCGAGCAGGCCGTCGAGGTGCCCGCGGTGAACGCCCCCCGGACAGCGAAGATCATCGAGCGCCGGCCGCTCGAGGGTGGTGACCGGCCCGAGCTCACCGAGGCCAGCGTCGTGGTCTCCGGTGGCCGTGGCGTCGGCTCGGCGGAGAACTTCGGGATCGTCGAGAAGCTCGCCGACACCCTCGGCGCCGCTGTGGGAGCCTCCCGGGCCGCTGTCGACTCGGGCTTCTACCCGCACCAATTCCAGGTCGGCCAGACCGGCAAGACCGTCGCCCCGCAGCTCTACCTCGCGCTGGGCATCTCCGGGGCGATCCAGCACCGCGCGGGCATGCAGACCTCCAAGACCATCATCGCGGTCAACAAGGATCCCGACGCGCCCATCTTCGAGATCGCCGACTTCGGCGTGGTGGGCGATCTGTTTACCATCGCCCCGAAACTCACCGAGATCATCGCCGCCCGCAAGGGCTGACGCCGCTGGCGCGGCGATCCTTTCCCCAGTGTGCCCAGGTCGTCACGGGATGTGCCATCGGAGATTCATAGACATTCCATGAACCGGTCATGTCACGGTTCTGTACGCCACCATCAGGACCGGTACACCGAGCGGTTATGAGCACACCGCAACTGTTGGTGACCACCCCTGCTTCCACCGGCTCTCCTCGCTACACGCTGCTGGTCGCTCAGCGGCAGGCGGACGTGCGTGCCGCTCAGCGGCTCCGCTACCGGGTGTTCGTCGGCGAGATGGGCGCTGTGCTGCACGGTTGTGCGAACGGCCTGGATATCGATCACTTCGACTCCTACTGCGACCATCTGGTGGTCCGGGAAGACGTGACCGGCGAGATCGTCGGCACCTACCGGATGCTGCCGCCG